>NZ_JAFBEI010000020.1 GCF_016908655.1 Streptococcus saliviloxodontae | reverse complement strand
TAACAACGACCTCCACTACTATTATACCGGAGGTCGTTTATCTAGTTTATGAAATTAATTTCTGAAAACGATATTTTCTTCATGCGTTTGTCGTGGCTGTCTTGACTGGCGTTCTCTTTACCCTTATCTCTATGACGGCACCTATGCTCAATGGCTTTCGCTATACTTTTCCAAATACGTATCCAAAATTCATCACAACACTAGGCTTTTTCCCTTGCCTATTCATTAGCCTAGCTTTATCAATCCTCTACCTTGGTCTAGCTTACAACAGCGCTAGACGTCACTTTAACAAAATCGAATACTAATCCAAAAATAGAAAAGAGAAACACATGCTTAAAATCGAAAATCTTTCAAAACAATTTGCAGGAAATGACTTCTATTCCCTCAAGGATGTTAACCTTGAGATTCAAAAAGGTGAAATCGTTGGACTCATCGGAAAAAACGGTGCCGGAAAGTCAACCCTCATGAAACTCATGGCAAAATCTCTCAAGCCAACCAACGGAACTATTACTTATAAAGGCGTTGACATTCACACAGCCGACAATCTCCTTGCAGACTTCGGTATCATGATTGATCCTGTCTTTTATCCTGAGATGTCTGTTATGGACAATCTTAAATTCTACCTCAAATTGCATGGCAAAACAGAGCTTTTCGCTAATATCGAGCCAACTTTGAAATTGCTAGAACTCTGGAATGCCCGTAATCGTAAGCCTAAAGGCTTCTCATTTGGGATGAAACAGCGTACAGCACTAGCTATCGCTATGGTAGCAGAACCTGATTTCCTTATCTTGGATGAACCTTTCGTAGGACTCGACCCTATCGGCGTTCAAAAACTCATCGACATTCTCAAAAAGTGGTCAAGTGAACGCCAAATCTCAATGCTTATCTCAAGCCACCAACTGGGTGAGCTCGAAGCACTTTGCCAACGTTATGTCTATATCGAAGCTGGACAGCTAGCTGACGAATTTGACAATCAAGGGGCACCAAGTGTCCTCGTCACACTGAAATCAACAGCCAACATCAACATCTTAGACCAATACTTGAGCGATGACATTCAACTTCAAGACTTGACGCTTGAAATCTCTACTGATAGTAGCAACAACCTCAATCCTCTCTTTGCCACTCTTGGTCAACATCATATGATCGAAACGCTAGCTATCAAAGAAAACCACCTCAAAGACATCTTCACAGGAGAGTAATCATGACCTTATTTAGACCTATTTTTGAAACCGTCTGGAAACGGCTCGAGACGAAAGTTTTTCTCAGTATCGCTGTTTTGTTTCCCCTCATTTTTTTAGCTTCAACCTTTTTGCCAGAGGAGTCCAACTTTATGAAACCAGGTGTGGAAGGTGACTATTTATTCAGTTACGTTGACATGTTTCAAGCTATACTAAACACTACCACAAACCTTATCTTGCCTATGCTTACCCTCTTTTACATTGCCTTTAACGTTTTTCGTAGCGAGGCTGACAGTCATATCCTATGTCTCTACAAAGACCTCAAACGTCGCGATATCTTCCTCGCTAAGCTAGCTAGTCTTGTTGTCCTTGCCTTGGTTTTCTTGGGACTCTATACCTTGACCATAACCTTGGTCTACTATGGTCGAATTATCCACATGCCCTACGCTTCACCTGCTTTCTTTTCGACCGACTCTGGCAACAATGCAGCTTTTATCATGGAAATCTGGACCTTCCTCCTCAATAACCTGATTGGTATCCTCTTAGCAGCTTGTCTGTCACTTTATAGTGGTAAGGGAGCAACTCTGTCAGCAGCCTTTGCTTACAGCCTTCTCTCCATGCTTTTTCCTATCTTTGGAGGATTGGTAGCCAAACTAACTCCCACTGGCTACTTCAATTATGATACCTATCACCACAATCTCCTCCAAAGTATGGCTGGTGCCGGCTTTATTAGCTTGGTCTACATTCTTCCTCTAGCCTACTTCACTTACAAACGATTCAAAAACATGGAATACTAAAAAGCGAGGCTAGGACAAAAGTCCTATGCCTCTCACTTTTTTATTAGATTTTACCAACCCACTCTCGTTTTCGTCTCTAACATCTCAGCTCTTGCCTAAAAACATGTTGATGACTGCTGGTCGTCAGATGGACAGTCGGATACTTGGCTAGAATATCTCTGACATTTGCCAGACCAATACCGCGTTCGTCTCCTTTACTAGACTTACCATAGTCAAAAATCGTCTTGGTGTTGATCTTGGCTTCTTGGGTCGTATTTTCGATAATTAGAATTTTTTGTTGATTCTCTTCAAAATACGCAAATGATAAGCTAGGATGCTCTGCTTTTTCCGCTGCTTCGATAGCATTATCCAAAAAGATGGACAAAATCGTGACTACATCCAACAAGTCCATGTTAGGAGCTAGTATTGGCTCTGCCACCTCTACTGTCAAATCCAAACCCTTAGCATTAGCCTCCATAAGTTTGGCAGAACAAATGGATTTCATGGCAGGATTATTCAAATTGGTCAGGTTGGCAATATCGTATTTGCTATCATAAAATTGACGGTCTGATTGAGCTACAACATCTTGATAAATACCCTTTGCCATAGCCAAATCATCACGCTGAAAAGCTTCATTGAAACTCGTCAAGACATTGGTGTAATCGTGACGAAATGATCGCAATTCCTTGTAAAGGGATTCAACATGACTAACATAAGAGGATAAGGAAGACAGTTGCTGATCTTTACTGCGTTCCAACTCTTGGTTCAAATACTCCTTAGATTTATAATTAAAGTAAATCAAACTACCTACAAAAAGATAAACAGAGGTCAGGAATAAATCTAAAGACAGCTCAGAATTTCCTATGCCAAAGATTAGCTTAAAACTATCCTCCTTACCACTAGCTACAAAAAGAGGGTTTAAAACCAAGGTATATAAAAGTAGCGATCCATTGATGGCTATCCTAGCTCGCTTACCAAATGAATAGCGAAAGATAGCTGATACATTCTTAAATTCTAAACGGAAAATAGTCTTCACTAAATAGCCCACCAAAAGAAAGAAGAGAGTAAAAGCAACGTAGAATAAGGTCAACTCCCAAGTCATTTCTCCCTTCACCAAAATCCAATACTTCGCCTCATAAACATTGGTCAGACGCTGGTACAAATCTAAAAGAACAAAAGGGCTAAAACTGTAAAAGATATACTGAGCCTTTGTCCAGTTGGGCTTGAGGAAAAAAATCACCAAAGGCAATAGAAAAAAAGGAAAAAGATAGGTTACTAGCCAAGGTAACCCTACACTCAAAGCCGTGCACAAAAATACAAATAAGGTAGACTGTTTCCAAGTTACTCTAATTTGACTCATCTGACGAAAGGTTAGTAAAAGTACCAAATTATCGACAAAAAGAGAATTGATAGATGTAGGATTGTCATTTCATTATCCTCTCAATCAGCCCCTTCAACTTCATCCGAGACACGAAACAAGATTCATCATTTTCAAAATGTACCAAGTACTCCTTACGGTCAATACTGGTCACATTTTCTGGATTAACAACATAAGCTCGGTGGCTCTGATAAAGCCTATCATCTGATTTGGCAATCTCAGAAACCTTTCCATAAAATTCCATACTGCCTGTCTTAGTAGTCAAAATAACCTTATGCACTATTGATGACGTTTCAAAATAAAGAATATCTGCAAAAGGAACTTGGACATGCGAATGTTCATTTTTGTAAACGAAAGCATCTTGACTGACTGTCTGTTTCATCTGACTATTTGCGTAATCCAAAACAGACATGATAGCATCACGATAGTCCTCCTCTGACAGACCCTTATCAATAAAATCCAAGGCTGATACTCGATATTTGTAAGTCAAAGGCATAAACTCTGAATGCGTTGTGACAAAAACAATAAGGGCATTAGGGTCACGCAAGCGTATTTCTCTGGCAATCTCCATTCCTTTTTTCTCTTCTTCCTTGATTTCAATATCCAAAAAGAAGAGCTGATGATTACCTGTTTCCTTAATAGCATCTAGTAGTTGTTGTGGCTTTCCAAAAAGAGATACACTTTTATAAGTTATCCCCTTGGCCTTAGCCGTTTCCTTGATAACTGTCTCAATACGCGTCTGCTGCACAAAGTCATCTTCTAAAACAAAAATACTTAACATACCAATCGTTCTTTCTTATTCTAAAAATCAATCATACACAGGAGATCCTATGATTTACTTAATACAACCACCAGCTTATCCTAAGCATATCTATCACCTGTTAAAAGAAAATATGGAGGATTTGACCATACATCAAGAACTACAACTTATTCATCAGCCACCCTTCATATCGCAGGAAAACCTTAACACTTATTTTATCATAAATGATATTGAGAGAAAAGATTGGCTAGCCCTAGCAACTGCTCGGCTAATGCGACAAAATGACCCTAAAAGTCATATTGTTCTCCTCACCAATGAGTTTGATTACACACGATTCTTTCGTAGTCATGCTGCTTTCCTTGCCATTATTGATTTGAATCATCCGACCGAAGAACTAAAAAAACTCCTGACTTTTCTATCTTGAGGATAAAAGAGATAAGAAGAAGTAATGTTCTTTCCGTTAAATATTGTCTTTTCCAGATATTTTAAGGTAAAATGATAACTAATACTCAAAGAAAATCAAAATCAGACTAGGCAACAAGACGCAGACAGTACTGGAGTACGGCAAGGCGAAGTTAACGACGTATTATTTGGTTTTCAAAGAGTCTAAGATTAAGTAGAAAGTATAGGTCGCTCTATGGGTCGAAAACCTTATCGTAAACATTCTAGTCTTGGTAGCATTACTGGTATCGCTGTTTTGGTACTGGTCGCCATAGCCCTTTTTATTCAATACATTTTACCTTTACTTCTCCTCGGTGGGGCAGGTTACGGGATTTACAAACTAGCAACACGCAAATCTAGTCTCCAAAAGGTCAATACCACTGCTCGCCTACAAGAGCTTAAGGAAAGTATTGGGAGATGTGATCGACAGCTAAAGCTACTGGCTAACTACTTAGATGAGAAAGATTATACCCAGTATGCTGTCTTAGCCAATCAGGTTCTTCCGCAACTAGATAGCATTGATAAAGAAGCCAAAGATCTCAAAAATGATATGGATTTTACCATCTATAAGCGGATTATCAAAAAAACACAAGATGAAACCAACGACATCACCGCTCAGTTACATAAGCTCCATGTCACACCAAACAGCTTACCAAAGGACAGGAAAGAAAAAGACATCTACCAGCTAGCTCCAGAGATTTTAGAAACCTACCAGAATATCCAGACGGATCACCAGTTGATTTTAGAAAAGCTGAAAGAGGCAGAAAACAAAGCCGAACTAGAAGCTATTCATGACATCAATATGAAGCGTTTCGATGATATTTTACAAGGGTATTTACAGATCAAACAGTCTCCGAAAGACTACTACAATGCTGATGAGAGGTTGGCGCAAGCCAAGGCAGCCCTTGAAAAATTTGACGAGGACCTAGATGAGACGCTACGTCAACTCAATGAGAGTCAGCTCAGCGATTTTGACATCAGCCTACGGATGATGGAACAACGAAATGCTAAAAACAATGATATTTAGAAAAGAGGAGAACACATGACAGACACTTTTAACTTTGACATCGATCAAATCGCCAATAACGCTATCACGACAAAAGACAAGACAACTGAAATCATCGAAACCTCAGCTACAACAACAGGTCAAATGGCTTTTTTGGAAAAGCTGACGCCTGAGCAAAAAGAGGCTATCCAAGCCAAAGCGCCAGCTATCGTTGATAGCTTTGTCAGCGATCAAAATGCTCTCTTGGACTTCGGGACAGCAGCTGTTGAAAATGTCAACCAAACCGTCAATCACATCCTGACAGAGCAAAAGAAACTCGAAATTCCCCAAGTGGATGAGCTCCTACTCAATGCCAACCGTGAACTCAATGGCTTTGTTGCCAAATACAAGGATGCTAAACCAGCTGATCTTGAGAAAAAGGAAAATTTCTTCTCAAAATTCTTCAAGCAGAGCAAAAATACCCTGCAAGAATTCTATTTTGATTCCAAGACTGTCGAAGAAAAATTGGACGGTATGGCTGTGACGGTTATCAAGCAAGAGGACACCCTTGCTCGTAACATCGTCTCTGCTGAAAAATTGATTGAAGACAACACCAAGTCTATCGAAAATCTCGTGGGTGTTATCGCCTTTATCGAAGCAACTCAAGCAGAATCAGCCCAGCGTGCTGGAAACTTACAAAAAGAACTCTCAAGTCTTGATAGCTCAACACCAGATTATCAGGTCAAATCAAACGAGCTCGCTCGCATGACCGAGGTTGTCAACACCCTAGAACAACAACACACCGAGTATGTCAGCCGTCTCTATGTGGCTTGGGCGACAACACCTCAAATGCGCAATCTGGTCAAAGTTTCCTCAGATATGCGTCAAAAATTAGGCATGCTTCGCCGCAACACCATTCCAACCATGAAACTCTCTATCGCTCAACTAGGGATGCTCCAACAATCTATCAAGTCTGGTGCCACTGCGGATGCCATTGTCAATGCTAATAACGCCGCCCTTCAAATGCTGGCTGAAACTAGTAAGGAAGCCATCCCTGCCCTTGAACGTGCTGCTCAAAGCCCAACGGTTACCGTCGAGTCTGTCACTGCCTTAGCAGAAAGCCTTGTCGCACAAAATAACGGCATCATCGAAGCCATCGATAAAGGACGTCAACAAAGAGCTCAACTAGAAACAGCCATCATCAAGTCAGCTGAAACCATCAACGACTCTGTCAAATTGCGTGATGAAAAAATCGTCCAAGCTCTCCTCAACGAAGGACGCGATGCGCAAGCTGAGGTGGAGACAACACCTTAATAACACTTAAAACCAACCGTCATCAACTTTAGATTGTAGGATGTCTTCTTAGATACGGTTCCTCACCTTGCTAAATCAGCAAGAAACAAGATTTATAAAAAAGAATAATAAGATTAGGATATGAAATTAAATACACTCACACGCGAAACTTATGAACAAGCTTTAGCCGAAATGACACAGTTTTCCTTCATGCAGATGATCGAGGTATCAGACCTTCTTGAGAAACAAGGAAATCGTACTCATCTTATCGGATTGGAAGATAAAGGAGAGCTACAAGTCATTGCTAGCCTCTTCTCAAAACCTATGTTTGGTGGGCAACGCATGGAACTAAACCTAGGGCCTGTTTGTCGAAACACTGATTACCTAGGAGATTTCTATAGCCTTCTCAAGGATTACGCTAAAAAACAAAATGTTCTAGAATTGATCGTAAAGCCCTATACTAATTTTCAAAGCTTTGATAAAAATGGAGAGCCACTATATCAAAGTGCTGATCAAGCAATCGAGGAACTCGTTTCTCTGGGCTTCCATCATGATGGACTGACGGTCGGTTACCCTAATGGCGAATCCAGTTGGCACTTTATCAAGGATTTAAGTCAACTTGACGAACATCAATTGCTTAAATCATTCAATAAAAATGGGCAACGACTGATCCAAAAGGCCATTAAATCCGGTGTCAAAATCCGAAAACTTGAGCGAGATGAACTAATAATTTTCAAAAATATCCAGGATAGTACTGCTCAAAGACAGGACTTTGTATCAAAGCCTCTTAGTTACTATGAAAATCTCTACGACAGCTTTGGTAATAAGGTTGAATTTTTGACAGCTTTCATCTCTTTCCAAGACTATCGACAAAAATTAAGCACAGAAATTGTAGAACTCAAAAAACAATTAGATAAACTAGCTAGTGATCTTCAACAAAACTCCACACCAAAACTAGAAAACAGATACAAAGCTCAACTTTCCTTAGTTGAGAAAAAGCAAAGAGAGCTTAATCAAATTGATCCGTATGTCTCTAAATATGGTGACCAAGATGTTCCCATAGCTTCCAATCTCATTATTTACAATCCTACAGAGACTACCTATCTCTTTGGTGGATTTTATTGTGAGTATGACTTTCTAGCAGCTCCTGCCCTTCTACAAGATATAGCGATGAGAGAAAGTATCAAGCGTGGTATTCCTGTCTATAACTTCCTCGGTATCCAAGGCAAGTTTGACGGTTCTGACGGCGTTCTGAGATTCAAACAAAATTTCAATGGGTATATCGTACGAAAAATGGGAACTTTTCGTTACTATCCAAAACCATTAACCTTTAGAGCTATCAAACTCTTGAAAAAATTATTATCTAGACAATAGCCAACTTAGAATGGTGGCCTCCTCTACCTCTAAGGAGGCTTTTTTCTATTTACCAAAATAACCCCCTCAAACATAACAACGTCTTCCACTCATCGTCTTACCCATAAATATGATTAAACTTTTTTGATTTTTTGTCATTCTTTTACGAATAGATATAATGACAAGATAAAAAACTAGATAAGTAGGACTGGCTAATGAAATTACAAGAATTAACACGTCAAACGTACCAAGAAGAATTAAAAAAGTTAACTCAATTTTCCTTTATGCAGACAAAGGAAATGAGTGATTTCCTTGATAAACAAGGCTATCAAACCTATCACATTGGACTTTGCGTTAATGGGAAATTTCCAGTAATCGCTAGCCTCTACTCACGCCAAATGTTTGGTGGCTTGCGTATGGAACTCTATGCAGGACCTATCTATAAAGACCCTAGGTACCTCAATACCTTTTACAAACAACTGCAGCAGTTTGCCAAAGAAAACAACGTTTTAGAACTTCTCGTAAGACCCTATGACCATTTTCAAACCTTTGATAAAAACGGACTACCAACCTCAACCCCTAAACACGGTCATATCAAAAAACTCATCAATCTCGGATTTTCTCACGATGGCTTATCAGTAGGCTATGGCAACGATGAAGCAACTTGGCATTTTCTAAAAGATTTAAGCCAATTAAACGAACAAGATCTCTTTAAGTCATACAATAAAAATGGACAACGGTTAGTGAAAAAAGCACGTCAAGCAGGGGTTAAGATAAAAAAACTTGAACGTCATGAACTCACTATCTTTAAAGAAATACAAGATAGTACTGCCAAACGTCAAAACTACGATGCTAAGTCATTACGTTATTATGAAAATCTCTACGATACTTTTGGTGATCAGATTGACTTCTTGACGGCTACGATTTGTTTCAAAGATTACTTAGCCCAACTCATCGACGAACAAAAAGAGCTTCAAAGTCAATATCAACATCTTGAAGAACTCTGCTATCACAAATCTAGTCCTAAGTTGTTAAACAAACGCCAACAACTTCTAAAAGCATTAGAGAAAAAAACAGTGGAACAAGAAAAAATTGCTTCCTACATTGAACAATTTGGTGACGAGGAAGTCGCTCTAGCCTCAAATATCGTTCTATACAGTACTGCTGAAATCACTTACCTCTGCGGAGGCTTCTATACTGAGTATGACTTTCTAGCAGCTCCCTCTTTATTGCAAGATGTCACGATGAGAGAAGGTCTCAAACGTGGTATTCCTATCTATAATTTCCTCGGTATCCAAGGCAAGTTTGACGGTTCTGACGGTGTCCTACGCTTCAAGCAAAACTTTAATGGTTATATCGTTCGCAAAATGGGAACTTTCCGCTACTACCCAAAACCAATCACTTTCAAAACCATTCAATATATCAAAAAAGTCCTTGTTCGTTAACGATCGGAAGCTACAAGATTAGTCTCTTCTTCATACAAAATCAAGGCTTTGTGTTATAATAGAAACACTATGGATAAACTTATTAAATCAATTTCGCGTTCTGGTTCTTTCCGTGCTTACGTCCTCGATAGTACAGAGACAGTCAGAACTGCTCAAGAAAAACATAATACCTTATCGTCATCAACAGTTGCCCTTGGTCGCACCTTGATTGCCAATCAGATTCTTGCTGCCAACCAAAAAGGTGATAGTAAGATTACGGTCAAAGTCATTGGCGATAGCTCATTTGGGCATATCATCTCCGTAGCTGATACCAAAGGACATGTCAAAGGCTACATCCAAAACACTGGCGTTGACATCAAAAAAACAGCCACCGGTGAGGTTCTAGTCGGTCCTTTCATGGGGAACGGTCACTTCGTCACTATCATCGACTACGGTACTGGCAATCCTTATACCTCAACAACACCTTTGATTTCTGGTGAAATCGGTGAAGACTTCGCCTACTACCTCACAGAGTCTGAGCAAACACCGTCTGCAGTAGGGTTAAATGTCTTACTAGATGAAAACGACAAAGTCAAAGTTGCTGGCGGCTTCATGCTCCAAGTCTTACCTGGAGCAAGCGAGGAAGAAATCGCTCGCTACGAAAAACGCATTCAAGAAATGCCAGCCATTTCAACCCTTCTAGAATCTGATGATCATATCGATGCCCTTTTATCAGCCATCTATGGGGATGAAGACTACAAGGTACTCTCAGAAGAAGAAATCGGATTTGTTTGCGACTGCTCTCGTGAACGTTTCGAAGCTGCTTTGATAACACTCGGAAAAGCTGAGCTGACTGCCATGAAAGAAGAAGACAAAGGAGCTGAAATCATCTGCCAATTCTGTCAGACGAAGTATGAATTTTCAGAAGAAGATTTGGAGGACCTCATCAATGACTAAACTCAACTCTTCTTTCATGATTGGAAATGTGGAAATTCCACACCGTACAGTTCTTGCTCCTATGGCAGGCGTCACTAACTCTGCCTTTCGTACCATCGCTAAAGAATTCGGCGCTGGTCTCGTTGTTATGGAAATGATTTCCGAGAAAGGTCTCCTCTACAATAACGAAAAGACCCTCCACATGCTCCATATCGATGAGAATGAACATCCCATGTCCATCCAACTCTTTGGTGGCGATGCTGAAGGTCTCAAACGTGCAGCTGACTTTATTCAAACCAATACCAAGGCTGATATCGTAGACATTAATATGGGTTGCCCTGTTAATAAAGTCGTCAAAAATGAAGCTGGGGCAAAATGGCTCAGAGATCCTGACAAAATTTACCATATTGTCAAGGAAGTAACTTCTGTCCTAGATATTCCTTTAACAGTTAAGATGCGTACAGGCTGGTCTGACAGCTCTCTCGCTGTCGAAAATGCCCTAGCTGCTGAGTCTGCTGGTGTTTCTGCTCTTGCTATGCACGGACGTACCCGTGAGCAAATGTACACAGGAACTTGCGACCACGAGACACTTGCTCGCGTGTCAAAAGCTATTACAAAAATTCCTTTCATCGGTAACGGAGATATCAAAACTGTTCAAGATGCTAAGTTTATGATTGAAGAGCTAGGTGTAGATGCTGTCATGATCGGACGCGCAGCCCTCAACAATCCCCATCTCTTCACTCAAATCAATCACTTCTTTGAAACAGGTGAGGAATTACCTGACCTTCCATTCGTTGAAAAACTGGATATCGCAGAAGAGCACCTTCGTCGCCTCGTTAACCTCAAAGGTGAAACTATCGCTGTTCGAGAATTCCGTGGATTGGCTCCTTACTACCTCCGTGGAACTGCTGGCGCTGCCAAAGTTCGCTCTGCTGTTGCCAAGGCAGAGACCTTTGCAGAAGTCCAAGAACACTTTAACACCTTACGATAATAAAAGTTCAAGTCCTGAGTATCGGAAAATATCCTAAATACCGTTTAACAGATAAAAGCGATGAAACACCTTAGTTTCATCGCTTTTATCTTAATTTATAAATACTTATCCTTCAACTCTTCAACTGTCTTTGTTAAAACAGAAATGTCCTGAGTGACTTTCAAAAGTAAGATAGACCCTTGAATCATAGCAATCACATTACGAGCTTCTTGAAGGGATTTTTCATCAGACCATTCGGGATGACGTTCTGATAGTAGTTTTGCTATTCCTTCCATCCACTGATCGATGAACTGTTTTAACAACTGTCGAAACTCTTCATCCTGAGCTGAGAGCTCTACGATAAGATTTCCCAGAGGACAACCAAAGTGAACATTACCCTCATCAGCAGCATGAGATTGATAAACCCAGTCTAGCATAGCAATTAATTTTTCTGAAGCTGACAATTCACTCTCAAAAATATCTGTAAATAGCTCTCGTTTCCAACGATCTATCAAAAACTGCGTCACTTCCAACCCAATCTGCTTTTTCGATGAAAAGTAGTGATAAAGCTGTCCTTTACCAACATTGGCTGCTGCCATAATATCACTAATTGATGTCGCTACATAGCCTTGATGATACATCAATTCTTGTGTTTGACGAATAATTTCTTCTCTAACGGTCATTACTTTCACTCCCCCTCTAAAAGGTCTGTCTCCATTATATCAATTTCTAAGAACAAATCCACTCTTTCTAAAACTTTCTCGCCCTTTATAATCAACAGTTGGTTAAGTTGTCATAACCTCTATCTATAACTAGCAATAACAATTCCTTAATGTACAAGTGCTTTTAATCATGGTATTATCATATCAATCACACTATGAGGTCTTATCCATGCTCTATCATATCAAACTATTAACAAAGAGGCTTCCTCTGGCAAGTTCTGGACTTATCTTAGGAATCATCGCCTTAGCAAACTTACTCAATCAATTGCAGTCTAGACTTGGCTATCCTGTTCTAGGTATTGCTATCTGTCTTCTAGTCTGGTTTTTATTACATTTAGCTAGCAATTACAAGCAAGTTCGAAACGAACTGAGCCAAACCATCCCCTTATCCAGCTTTGGAACCCTCTCTATGTCCATACTTCTTCTATCAGGACAAGATGTTATGCCTCTTCTTTTTCGACAAATGCTATGGTGGTTAGGCTTAGCCTTACACCTCGCTATCATCCTCATTTTTTCCAAAAAAATCAGTCAAAAATGGGACTTTAATCTGGTCTATCCTAGCTGGTTCATTGTTTATGTCGGTATTGCTGCCGCTAGCATTACAGCCCCAGCTGTCAGCTTTATAGCTGTTGGTCGCATAGCCTTCATTTTTGCTTTGATTAGCTACCTCATTTTGCTACCAGTGCTTCTTTATCGCATCTTTAGATTTGGAAAAATAGCAGAGCCTCTAAGAGCAAATATAGCCATTTTAGCGGCGCCATCTTCACTCTTATTACTGGCTTGCCTTGCTTTACAATTATCAACCAATTGGGTCATCTGTCTTCTAACACTATCTCAGACACTTTATCTAATAACCTTTTTCTTACTCAGACCACTAAAACGGTCTCGCTTCACGCCCACTTGGTCCGCCTTGACCTTTCCTTCTGTCTCAACAGCCCTAGCTCTGAAACTCAGTCTGCATAAACTAGGGATTACCTCCTTGGTAATTCATGGACTTCTCTACGTCGAAATAACTCTAGCTATCCTTATCATCTGCTACATCACCATAAAAATAAGTCAAAACATTCTAACCAGTCAATGAGCATCTAAAAAGTCATTTTAACGAATGGCTGTCATATCCAATAAACTAAAACAGTTGGGACAAGCCCAACTGTTTTAGTTTATTGTGAACTGTAGTTTACCTTGTTTAATACCGATCTTAAGCTCTGATCCTGCTGATAAATCGCCTGATAAGATCAACTCAGATAGTTTGTCTTCAACTTCTGTTTGTAGCGTGCGACGCAATGGTCGTGCTCCCATCTCAATGTCATAGCCGTCTTTAGCCAAGTGCTTGAGAGCTGTTGGTTGGAATTTTAGAGTAATTCCTTTTTCAGCTAAAATAGCAATCAAGGGTTTCACCATGATTTTAACGATCTCTAGCATATTTTCTTCTGTTAAGCTATGGAAAACAACCTTCTCATCAATACGGTTAATAAACTCTGGACGATAAGATTTCTTCAATTCTTCCATGATACGACTTTCCATGGCTGAATGATTGTGAGACAAGGCTTGAGCACCAAATCCAACTGTCTTATCATCTCGAAGGGCAGTTGCACCAAGGTTTGACGTCATGATAATAATGGTATTTGAAAAATCAACCTTACGTCCACGACTATCAGTCAAGACACCATCATCCAAAACCTGAAGTAAGAGATTAAAGATATCTGGATGAGCTTTTTCAACCTCATCAAAAAGAAGAACTGAGTAAGGTTTTTGACGAACTTTTTCTGTCAACTCGCCACCTTCATCGTAACCCACGTAACCCGGAGGAGCTCCATTTAAACGACTAGCCGCAAATTTTTCCATGTATTCAGACATGTCAAAGCGGATAAGAGCTGATTCATCATCAAAGAGGAGCTCTGCCAAGGCCTTAGCTAGCTCTGTCTTACCGACACCTGTTGGTCCCAAGAACATGAAAGAACCGATTGGGCGTTTACCTGTACGAATTCCTGACTGGTTACGACGAATAGCACGGCTAATAGCCGAAACAGCCAAGTCTTGACCAACCACGCGCTTGTGTAATTCTTTCTCGAGGGTCAGGTACTTCTTATTATCAGATTGTGTCATCTTTTCAACGGGAATACCCGATAAACGACTCAAGGTCGCAAGAATGTGGTCTTCTGTAACCTGGATAGGTTTAACTTGCTTAGCAGATGTTGCTTTCTTGAGTAAGCGGGATGCGGCCTTCATATCACCATCCATGATAGCTTTATCGACTGGGGTCAACACTTCCTCTTTTTCTTTTTTTACCATTATTTGGACCGTAGCACTGGCTTCATCCAATAGATCAATCGCTGAATCAGGAAGGTTCTTGCTAGTCAAGTAGCGATGAGCTGACTTAACGGCTGTCATTACAGCAGCATCACTGATTGTCACATGATGATAATCTTCAAAACTAGATCGAAGCCCCAACAAAATCTTATAAGCATCCTCTAAGCTTGGTTCTTCAATTGTAATTTTAGCAAAGCGACGCGATAAGGCAGCATCTTTTTCAATATGCTTTTGGTATTCTTCTTGTGTTGTTGCCCCAACCATATGAAGCGTTCCACGTGCAAGAGCTGGTTTGAGGATATTAGCGGCATCAAGCGTGCTATCAATCCCTGAACCAGATCCCATGATGGTGTGCAATTCGTCGATAAAGAGGATAATACGTCCGTCTTCCTCAATATCTGCGATAATCTGGTTCATACGTTCTTCAAAATCTCCACGAAAACGTGTTCCAGCAACAACACTCATCATGTCAAGCTCCAACACACGCATATCTTGCAATTCGTATGGAATCTCTCCATTTACGATACGTTGTGCTAAGCCCAACGCCAAGGCTGTTTTACCAACTCCTGCATCTCCAACCAGAACTGGATTATTCTTGGTTTTACGGCTCAATACCTGAACCATACGAGTGATTTCTTTGTCACGCCCAATAACAGGATCAAGCTTTCCTTGACTCGCCAAAGCTGTCAAATCACGTGTAAAGTCAGACAAATCTCCTGCAGTGCTAGGTGGTTTCATCATATCAGAGAAATTACCACCCGATGATTTTGCTTTCTTAGGACGCTTCAACTCGTGGATAGCTTTCATATCCTCTTTGCTAAAACCAGCATGACGCTCCACAGATTTACGCAAATCAATCAAACGCACTGCATTTCCGTCGTCTTTCGTTTTAAAACCAGCAG
Organism: Streptococcus saliviloxodontae; assembly: GCF_016908655.1. Taxonomy (GTDB): domain Bacteria; phylum Bacillota; class Bacilli; order Lactobacillales; family Streptococcaceae; genus Streptococcus; species Streptococcus saliviloxodontae. Next base: position 29,407 of record NZ_JAFBEI010000020.1, on the reverse strand, counting down.
CCTCTAACAAACGAACTGGCATACCATTTGGAGTCAATAACATAGCCAACAAGACATGCTCTGTACCCACTTCTTCACTGCGACTAACGCGTGCGATACTCTCAGCAAAGGTTAACAAAGTCTCCAATCCACGAGATTGAGGCAAAAATCGTACCTGAACACGATTCGTATCGTAAGTCTTTTCTGTAGCTAAAATAGCTGCCGCCATATACTCCTCATGACGAATCTTATCTTCATACTCTCTAAAAACAAGACCTGCAATCGTTTCATCGCTATCAACCAAAGCCAAGAGAACATGCCAAGACTCTAAATAAATACACGAAAAAGCTTGTGCATGATACTGAGCAAGACGAAAGACATCTTGCATCTTACTTGAATAAACTGTCATTTACTATCCTTTTCTATCTAAACGCTGCAATAATCGACATAGGATTCTTGCTCTGATATAAGGTCCTTCTTCTCCTAAAACCTCATCTGTTGCTGTCACCAGCATAAGGTTTCCTTCACGCTCTGTAATAACCTTATCTTCAAATAATTGCTGAATAATATCAGTGAATACCTGCTCACTGATACACTCCCCAACAGAGCCCAGTAGATTCCTTAATAATTGATGCTGATCCGAAAAGTGGACTTTGACAATACGAATATAGCCTCCGCCACCACGCTTACTTTCAACAAGATAGCCTCGACTCTCTGTGAAACGCGTTTTGATAACATAATTAATTTGACTAGGAACAACTTGAAAGGCATCCGCTAAGTGAGAACGTTTAATTTCTGCACTACCTGACTGGTTGAGCAACTGCTTAATATACTCTTCAATATTATCCGATGTATTTCGCGATGCCATAATCTCTCCTTGCTAGTTCTTGACTATAACTGACTATTATTATATCAAAAAGAGAAAGCATTTTAAAGAGAAGACCCCCTACTTAATCAATTCGCAATAACAGCATAAAAGTTGAGTTCAATCACAATATAATATAAAATAGAAGGGTCTATCAACGACAGAAAGGTTTCTATTTTATGAATTATATCATTACCTTCCTCATCGGAATGGTTCCACTAGTCGAGCTACGTGGTGCTGTTCCATATGCTATCGCAACGGGGATTCCCATGTGGCAAGCTATTGTCATTGGGGTTATTGCTAATATGCTGCCAGTTCCAATTATCTTTTTCTTTGCTCGTCGTGTCCTTGAATGGGGGGCTGATAAACCAGTTATCGGCAGTTTCTTCAGTTGGTGCTTGAAAAAAGGACACCGAGGAGGCGAAAAGCTCAAAAAAGCAGCTGGAGATAAAGGACTTTTTTGGGCCCTACTCATTTTCGTAGGGATTCCTCTTCCTGGAACAGGGGCTTGGACAGGAACTCTAGCTGCCTCTATCCTGGATTGGAATTTCAAAAATAGCGTCATTGCAGTCATGCTAGGAGTTATTTTAGCAGGTATCATCATGGGAACATTGACAGTTCTAGGATTAGGTGCCTTTTTCGCCTAAACACTAGAATTGCTCTCATTACTCTGTAGCACCCGCTACCAATAAAAATGCCTTTAAAAACTTAAGGAAAACAATCGTAGAGAGACACCAAGCTCATACGATTGTTTTTTTAGGTAGGTTGGCTTCGGAGCAATGAATATACTAGTCACTGCCATAAGCATTGCATAAAGAAAACGCTTGCATAAATATTTTTTAAAGGTTATACTATCTCTGTAAGGTAGCATTTTTTGAAAAGGAGATTTTAGGATGACATACAAAAAGTCTAACAAATTAGTCCAATCAGACAAAAAAGTCCACTACGCTATTCGAACACTGAAAGTTGGCGTTACCTCCGTAGCCATCTCTTCCTCTGTTCTTTTTTTATCACCTTTTCTGCAATCGGTTGCAAACGCTGAAGAAACAACTGTTGATAACACTAATAACGAAAGCTTAGTTGTCGCCACTACTACCGAACTAAGTACATCTATCGAACCTGGTGATACCCTCGATCAAACAAGTCTAGTAACTGAATCTACTGAGACTCCAATTGAAATATCAACCCCAACAGATACCCTATCTCTGGGCTCTTCGGAAATAGAAACTTCAGCAACCTCAGTCACCGACAGCTCAGAATCAGATGGACAAGATAATACTGAACCAGTTACTGAACCTCAAAAGGAGCTCAATAGCCAAGGGCAAGAAGATCCAATCAAAGAAAACAATCTACGTCTACATTTTGAAGAGCTACCTACTGATGATATCTCAACACTAGGACTCTGGACATGGAAAGATGTTGCAGAGCCTTCTCAAAATTGGCCAACAGGCGCAACATCATTCAGTACTGCCAAAAAGGATTCCTATGGTTACTACCTAGATGTACCTTTAAATGAAAGTAAACACGATCAGATTGGATTTCTAATCAATAATACTAAAGGAGATAACCTATCGCAAGACCGTTCTGTCGATATCCTCAGCCCTAAAATGACTGAAGCATGGATTGATAAGTCCTACGGCGTCCACTCTTATGAACCCTTAGCTGAAGGAACTCTTCGGATTAATTACTATCGTACCGACGGACAGTACGATAAAAAATCTCTATGGACTTGGGGAGACGTTACTCAACCTAGTTCGGGAACATTTCCAGATGGAACTGATTTTGTCACAAAAGGACAGTACGGTTACTATATCGATGTACCATTAACAAAAGACGCAAAAAGTATCGGATTTCTTCTCCTAGATGAAAATAAAACTGGAGATGATGCTAAAATTCGACAAGAAAACTATAACTTTACTGACCTCACACACCATAGTCAACTATTCTTAAAAGATGATGACCCTAATATTTATACTAATCCGTACTACATTAACACAATTCGTATGCTTGGAGCGCAGCACATTAGTCAAAAAGCTATCCAAGCACGTTTTACTAACCTAGATGGTGCGGATAAAGACTACATTATTACTAATACTAAAATAGCAGATGCTCAAGGACAGGCTATTATCCCAACTGATTTGGATATTGACAATAACACTAAGACTGTAACCTACTATGGTGATTTTAGACCAGAAACGAGCCCCTACCAAATCACTTATAATGGTGAAACCTTTGAAACAACTATGAATTGGCAACTTAAAGACGAACTCTATCACTATGATGGTCCTTTAGGAGCTACTCTAAGCTCCAATGGCAATACTGTTGACCTAACTCTTTGGTCACCTAGCGCTGAACAAGTCAATGTCATCATTTACGACAAATATCAACAAGATACTGTCGTGGGAAAAATTCCAATGAGTAAAGGACAGTCCGGCACTTGGCAAACCCGACTCACCCCAAAATCTGGATTGTCTATAACTGACTACCGAGGCTATTTTTACCACTACGAAATTATTAGAAATAATCAAAGCTATTTGGTTCTAGACCCTTACGCCAAATCATTAGCAGCATGGAATAGTGATACTGCAAATCAAGATGCTAGTCATAAGGTGGCTAAGGCAGCTTTTGTATCACCAGAAGAGTATGGTCCAAAGGGACTCACATTTGCTAATATTCCTGGATTCACATCTCGTGAAAAGGCTATTATCTACGAAGCACATGTTCGTGACTTCACCTCAGATCCTGCCATAGCTAATGATCTAGACAACCCTTTCGGAACCTTCTCGGCCTTTGCCGAAAAACTCGATTACCTCAAAGACTTAGGAGTTACTCATATCCAACTGCTACCTACCATGAGCTACTATAATGGCAACGAGTACATTGCTAAAGAACGGCTATCGACCTATACCTCTAGCAATAGCAACTATAACTGGGGTTATGACCCCCAAAGTTACTTCGCTCTATCTGGTATGTATTCAAGTGACCCTAGTGACCCTAGTAAGCGTATTGAAGAGTTCAAACAATTAGTTAATGAGATTCACAAACGAGGTATGGGGGTTATTTTAGATGTCGTTTACAATCACACTGCCCTACTTGACATTTTTGAAGATATAGAACCAAACTACTATCACTTTATGGATGCCGACGGCAGCCCACGTACCAGTTTTGGTGGGGGACGATTAGGAACTACCCACTACATGTCACGCCGTGTTCTTGTCGACTCTATTAACTACCTAGTGGATACTTATAAGGTTGATGGTTTTCGTTTTGACATGATGGGAGACCATGATGCCACTTCTATTGAGATGGCCTACGAGTCCGCTAAACAACGTAATCCTAACATTATTATGCTAGGTGAGGGATGGATAACCTATGCTGGTGATGAAAATCTTCCTCAGCAACCTGCCGATCAAACATGGATGGCTAAAACAAATACTGTCGCTGTATTCTCTGATGACATCAGAAATAGCCTAAAATCAGGTTATCCAAGCGAAGGAACTCCTGCCTTCATTACAGGAGGTGCTAAAAATAGCAGTTTAATTTTCAACGATATTAAAGCACAACCAAATAATTTTACTGCAGACGATCCAGGAGATGTTATCCAATATATTGCTGCTCACGACAATCTAACACTCTTTGATGTTATTGCCCAATCTATCAAAAAGGACCCTAGTGTAGCCCAGAACACGACTGAAATCCAGAAACGTCTAAGACTAGGGAACCTTCTGATACTAACTGCTCAAGGCACTCCGTTTCTTCATTCTGGTCAAGAATATGGGCGTACAAAACAATTTCTTGATCCTGCTTATGAAACCATCGTCAGTGATGATAAAGTCCCTAACAAATCACACCTTTTGGTAGATCAAGATGGCAAACCATTTAAATATCCTTACTTTATCCATGACTCTTATGACTCTAGTGATAGTATCAACCGTTTTGATTGGACAAAAGCAACTGATCGTTCTGCCTATCCAGAACACACTAAATCCCATGACTTCACTAAAGGTCTTATCGCTTTACGCCGTTCGACAGATGCCTTTAGCCTTGAAACACTCGCAGATGTTACCAAAAATGTCTCACTCCTCACACCAGAAAATACAACCGATCTCATCATCGCTTATCAAACGATCGCTAGCAATGGCGATAGTTACGCAGTATTTGTAAATGCGGATACCAAGGAACGTTTCTTCAACTTCGACGAGAAACATCGCCAGTTAGCTAAAGCTCAAATCTTAGTAGATAGCAATTATGCAGGAACCAGTCCAATCTTACAACCACAGGGGGTCACACTAACAGAAGAGGGAGTTAGTCTAGCACCATTAACAGCCACTATTCTTAGACTAACAAAAACGGTTACACTTATTCCACAGGATGCTCCTCTACAGGAAGAAAAACCACAAGCCATCATCAGTTTCAAACGCTACTTAGAGAAAGAACAACTGCTCCCTGAAACAAAATGGCAGTACGATGAAACTCTCCCTAAAGGCGAGGAACACTTACTACAAATTGGTAAATCAGGGCTATTAACTCTAACTTACGAGGATCACTACATCAATAACCAATTAGTCGAGCATAAGCTAATATCCAGTGAAATGATTGAATCCAGCCCTCATATCTGGTTGGTTGGAACAAAGGTAGAGGAAGCTAGTGAAACACTGCATCACCAGAGCAACTCCGAATCAGCTAGTGATGACATAATTTCTATTAACAACCTCTACAATACTGAAAAACATGAAGAACTACCACATACAGGAGACCAAAAACAAAATCTGTGGAGTTTAGCAGGATTCAACCTCCTCGCTTCATTAAGCTTCCTTCGTAAGCGACGTACAAAAAAAGATTAACTACTAGAAGGTTGGGCCTTGTCCAACCTTTTTATATCGGATTTATGTTGTTTCTTCGTGTAGAGTCTAAAAACTATATAAAAATCCGAAGTTCTCAGATGGCTAAAACATAGCTACATAAACGACTGATAGCATTTTTCTCATGTTTAATCTCCCTTGCCACACTCTTTATTTGGGGATAAGTCTTCTCAGGTATCCTATCTGTTAGGACACTTATTCACATCTTAAAGAGATTATCCACAAGTTTTATCCACATCTCCAAGAAAATGAGGATAACGTTACACGATAAAATCTCTATACAAGATACTTATCCACATTCTAGAACTGCAAAGGCAAGAAAAAAGACCACTAACGTGATCTTTTTTCTTTTAACTCTTAGTTGTTAAGGGCTGCTGCCATTGTAGCTGCAACTTCTGATTCGAAGTCGTTAGCTGCTTTTTCGATACCTTCACCAACTTCAAAACGTGCAAATTCAATTGCTTTAGCGTTTACTGAGTCAAGGTAAGCTTCAACTGTTTTGCTGTCATCCATGATATAAACTTGAGCAAGAAGTGTGTAAGCTTGGTCAACTTTAGTGTTGTCAAGCAAGAAGCGGTCCATTTTTCCTGGGATGATTTTATCCCAGATTTTTTCTGGTTTACCTTCTGCTGCAAGCTCAGCTTTGATGTCTTCTTCTGCTTGTGCAATAACATCTGCTGACAATTGTGCTTTAGAACCAAATTTAAGGAATGGAAGAGCTGGTTTATTAACCATAGCACGTGATTCGTTATCTTGTTCAATAGCGTGATTCAATTGAGCCAATTCATCTTTAATAAATTGTTCATCAAGTTCAGTGTATGAAAGTACTGTTGGTTTCATCGCTGCGATGTGCATTGAAACTTGTTTTGCAAGGGCATCATCGCCACCTTCGATAACTGAGATAACACCGATACGTCCACCGTTATGTTGGTAAGCTCCAAAGTGTTGTTCATCAGTTTTTTCAACAAGCGCGAAACGACGGAATGAGATTTTTTCACCGATAGTAGCTGTAGCGTTAACATAAGCTTCCTCAAGAGTTTCACCTGAAGAAAGTGTTACTTTAAGAGCTTCTTCGTTGTTAGCTGGTTTTTGCTCAGCGATTGCCTTAGCAGTTTCGTTGACCAATTCAACGAATTGAGCGTTTTTAGCAACGAAGTCAGTTTCAGCATTTACTTCAACAACAGCTGCAACGTTACCATCAACATAAACACCTGTCAAACCTTCAGCGGCAACACGGTCAGCTTTTTTAGCTGCTTTAGCCATACCTTTTTCACGAAGCAATTCGATTGCTTTTTCGATATCACCTTCAGTTTCTACCAAGGCTTTTTTAGCGTCCATAACGCCGGCACCTGATTTTTCACGCAATTCTTTAACGAGTTTTGCAGTAATTTCTGCCATTTTATTTCTCCTTTATGCTACAGGAAAACCTGTTTCTTGTGCTTCTAAAATAAAAATGAGACCGAGCAGAACAACTGCCCTGCCTCATTCTATGAGATTGGTAAGGTCAATCTTATTCGTTTGATCCTTCTACAACTTCAACGATTTCTTCGATTGAATCTGCTTGTGCTTCTGATGCAAAATCAACATCTGCATCTTCACCTTGGCGACCTTCGATAACAGCGTCAGCCAATTTAGCAGTGATCAATTTAACAGCGCGGATAGCGTCATCGTTAGCTGGGATGATAACATCGATATCATCTGGATCTGCGTTTGTGTCAACCATCGCTACAACTGGAATACCAAGTTTTTTAGCTTCTTTAACAGCGATTTGTTCTTTATGTGGGTCAACAATGTACATTACGTCTGGAATACGTGGCATATCTTCGATACCGCCCAAGAATTTTTCAAGACGAGCACGTTGTTTGTTAAGAAGAGCAACTTCTTTCTTAGGAAGAACTTCAAAAGTTCCTTCTTCTTCCATACGTTTAATTTCTTTCAAACGAGCGATACGTTTTTGGATTGTACCCCAGTTTGTAAGAGTTCCACCCAACCAACGATGGTTGATGTAGTATTGACCTGCACGTTCTGCTTCTTCTTTAACAGCGTCAGCAGCTTGTTTTTTAGTACCTACGAAAAGGATAACTGCATCGTTAGCTGCTGCATCACGAACGAAATCGTAAGCTTGGTCAGCCAATTTTACAGTTTGTTGCAAGTCAATAACGTGGATACCGTTACGCTCTGTGAAGATGTATTTAGCCATCTTAGGGTTCCAGCGACGAGTTTGGTGACCAAAGTGAACACCAGCCTCAAGAAGTTGTTTCATTGAAATTACTGCCATGAGTAGTTTCTCCTTTTAAAATGTTTTTTACCTCTCTCAGACTTCAGCTTGCCCACCGACCTTTACGGCAACAGGCAGACAATTCATCTAAAATGAGTATTTGTCGCTAACACGACTCTACTATTTTATCAGAAAAAAATAGTAAAATCAAGCTTTTTAAAGCCTTTCCTAGTAAAAGAGATGTGAGCTACTAGATTAATTAAAGCTAGCAGAGTATCTCGGAAATGAGATGCTAAAAAGGAGCTAAAGACGTTTGTCCCAGCTTCCTTTAAATGATTATTCGAAACAAAATAGCGTAAGTAGTTTCAAAAATAATCCAACAATTGCTTAATTTCTAATAAGATAATCAAATGCACCAATAGCTGCAGTTGCACCAGAACCCATGGAAATAATAATTTGCTTATAAGCAGCATCTGTACAATCTCCTGCTGCAAAAATACCAGGAACTGAAGTCATACCATGCTTATCAACTTGAATCTCACCACGTTCATTCAAAGCAATACCGCTCTCTTTTAACCAAGCCGTATTTGGCACCAAACCAATCTGAACAAAAACACCCTCTAAATCAAGATAGTGCGTCTCACCTGTTTGACGATCAGTGTAATGAAGTCCTTCAACATGGTCTCCTCCAATAATATCCTCAGTAGCAACATTTGAGAGAAGAGTCACATTAGCTGTAGATAGGGCACGTTCTTGTAAGACCTTATCAGCTTTGAACTCTGGTAAAAATTCTAAAACGTAAACCTGTTTCGCAATACCAGCCAAATCAAGAGCTGCCTCTAATCCAGAGTTCCCCCCACCAATAACAGCGACATCCTTACCTTCAAAAAGAGGACCGTCACAGTGAGGGCAATAAGTTACCCCTTTATTACGGAAGGTCTCTTCGCCAGGGACGTTAATATTACGCCATTTAGCTCCTAATGCTAAAATAACTGTCTTCGCTTTTAGAACTGCACCATTGGCTAGGCTAACTTCGATAGTCTCTTTTTTCTCTATAGCTGTCGCCAACTGTGCTTTAATAATATCAACATTATAAGACTTGGTATGTGACTCAACTTGAGCCATTAGCTGTGGACCTTCTGTGTAGAGCGTCCCAATCATATTTTCAATACCGACAGTCTCCATTACCTGACCGCCAAAAGTTTCAGCCAGAAGTCCTGTTTTCAAACCTTTTCGGGCAGCGTAAATAGCTGCGCTATTGCCTGCAGGGCCTCCACCTACAATCAAAACATCGTAGAGACCTTTATCAGCGAAGGCATCTTCTGACAAAGGGCCTTCAATTTTTTCAAGTAATTGCTCAATGCTGGCGCGTCCTGAAGAGAATTCTTCACCATTCAAAAAGACTGCGGGAACTGACATAATGCCTTTAGAAGTGACCTCAGCCTGGAACATTCCTCCCTCGATCATGGTATGTGAAATCTGGTCATTTAAGACCGACATGATATTCAGAGCTTGAACAACATCAGGACAGTTATGACAGGTTAAACTCACATAAGTTTCAAAATGTAGAGGTTTATCAATTTTCTTAATACGGTCAATCACTTCTTGGTCAACCTTCGGTGCTCGCCCAGATACTTGTAGCAAGGCTAAGATAAAGGATGTAAACTCATGTCCCAACGGCAAGCCTGAAAATTCTATGCCGTAATCCTTATCTTTTTGGCTAATCAGAAAGCTAGGTTGTCTTTTAAGAGAAGTTTCTGAAACGCTGATACGATCTGACATTGCAGCTATTTCATCAAGAAATGCTTTCACTTTTTGAGAGTCTTCTCCCTCACCTAGATCTGCTTTCAAAACAATATCAGACTCAAGAAGCGTTAGGTACTGCTCCAATTGTTGCTTGATGTCTTCATTTAATACCATAGCAACCCTCCTTACTTATAACTAGCTTTAAATTTTACCAACAAGGTCCAAGCTAGGTGTCAATGTTTCAGCTCCTTCTTTCCATTTAGCTGGACAAACTTCACCTGGATGTTGACGAACATATTGTGCTGCACGGACTTTATCAATCAGAGTACTTGCATCACGTCCAATACCATCTGCGTTAATCTCCACAGCTTGAATAATACCATCAGGATCAATGATAAAAGTACCTCGCTGTGCAAGACCGTCTTCTCCAAGTACCTCAAAAGCTTGTGAGATAGCATGTGAAGGATCACCAATCATGGTGTAGGTAATTGTTCCAACAACATCTGAGTCATCGTGCCATGCTTTATGAACAAAGTGTGTGTCTGTCGAAACCGAATAAACTTCGACTCCCAACGATTTCAAAGTAGCGTATTGCTCTTGCAAATCACCTAATTCCGTTGGGCAGACAAATGAAAAGTCAGCAGGGTAAAAACAAAAAATTGCCCATTTTCCTTTGACATCTTGGTCTGTTACAGTGATAAACTCACCATTATGATAGGCTTGAGCTGTAAATGCAGCTATTTCTTTTCCAACTAGAGACATGATTTTGTCCTCCTTCTATCTAATTACCCTCATTATAATGAATAGATAGACATTTTTCAATTAATGCGCTTACTTTTCCGAACTTACTAACTTAGCTCTCATTTCTGTAGAACTAACGAGATGATTCTTACTTCTTGTAACTGCTTTTATCAAAATCACTAAAAGATACCTCTTGACGAACACACTATTTTACGATAGAATAATATTTGTTATGGCGGTATAGCCAAGTGGTAAGGCACGGCTCTGCAAAAGCTTGATCGTCGGTTCAAATCCGTCTACCGCCTTGATAAGACACCCTGCACTCCTTGGAGTGCTTTTTTATATTCAGTGTACTAAAAGACCAGCTGGAATCCCAGCTGGTCTTTTGTTAGACTTTGAAATCTACCAATTATTAGTTTGTTTCTTTTGTCAAGATATCAAGTGTTTCAATGAGGTTTTCTGCGTTGACCTCGATCGTATCACCTGTTGCTTTGATTTTCACTTCGACGATACCATCAGCTGCTTTCTTACCAACTGTCACACGGATTGGAAGTCCGATAAGGTCACTGTCTGAGAATTTTGAACCAACACGTTCATTACGATCATCAGTCAAGACATCATAGCCTTTAGCGACAAGGCTAGCTTCGATTTGCTCAGTAAGAGCTTGTGAAACGTCATCTTTGACATTGACTGTAATCAGGTGAACATCGTAAGGTGCCAATTCTTTAGGGAAATTGATCCCCCATGCGTAACGGAAGTCACCTTTTGGTGTCTTGTTAACAAAGATACGAGCATGTTGCTCAATAACAGCAGACAAGATACGGCTGACACCGATACCATAACATCCCATGACCATAGGAACTGAGCGACCATTTTCATCTAAAATGTTAGCTCCCATACTGTCTGAATAGCGTGTCCCTAGTTTAAAGATGTGTCCAATCTCGATACCGCGAGCAAACTTGAGGACACCTTGACCGTCTGGTGACACTTCACCCTCTTTAACTTCACGAATATCCACATATTCTGCTTTGAAGTCACGTTCTGGGTTAACGCCTGTCAAATGGAAGCCATCTTCGTTGGCACCGACAACAGCGTTAGCGACATCAGCCACCTTACGGTCAGCAATAATGCGAACATTTTCTGGAAGATTAACTGGACCTAGTGAGCCAAAGTTAGCTCCAAAGACTGTAAGAGCGTCTTCTTCTGTTGCAGGCTCAAGGAAGTCAGCTGCCAAGAAGTTTTTGAGTTTAACGTCGTTGACTTGGTCATTTCCGACAAGAAGTGCTACAACGGGCTCATTGTCAGCAATAAATAGCAAGGTTTTGATGGTTTGACTTTCGTCAACCTTCAAGAAAGCTGCCACATCGTCGATTGATTTACAATCAGGTGTTTCAACTTTAGTAATTTCTTCTTGGGCAACTACTTTTGTCGATGGTTTGTACTCGTTAGTTGCCATCTCAAGGTTGGCTGCATAGCTTGACTCACTTGAGTAGGCAATGGTATCTTCACCTGATACCAACCATGAGGTCAATTCTTTCTTAATTTCTTCCAAGGTTTCAGCTGGAATTTCATCCACTGAAGCAATTGATTTATCAAGAACCAACCAACGGTCAAGGTCTGTACGGTCTGGTGTGATTGCCATAAACTCTTGAGAGTCTTTTCCTCCCATAGCTCCACCGTCACCGATAATGCCTTTGAAATCAAGACCAGCACGCGTAAAGATAGCCTCGTAAGCCTTACGATAATCTTCGTAAGTCACGTCCAAATCGTCGTAATCCGTGTGGAAACTGTAAGCATCTTTCATGATGAACTCACGTGTACGAAGAAGTCCATTACGAGGACGTTTTTCATCACGGTATTTTGATTGGATTTGGTAAAGGCTGAGCGGTAATTGTTTGTATGATTTGACCGCATCACGCACCAACATAGTAAAGGTTTCCTCGTGAGTTGGGCCCAAGATAAAGTCAGACTTATCACGGTTTTTGAGCTTGTAAAGGTCTTCGCCGTATGTTTCGTAACGACCAGATTCACGCCAGAGGTCAGCTGTCAAAAGAGCCGGTGCTAGCATTTCAACGGCACCAATTTTGTCAAACTCTTGACGCATGATTTCTTTGAATTTTTCAATAGTACGGTTAGCAAGTGGCAAGTAAGCATAGATACCTGCTGAAACTTGGCGAACATAACCGGCACGCATCATAAGGGCATGGCTGATAACCTGAGCATCACTTGGCATTTCGCGAAGTGTTGGAATTAACATTTTAGATTGTTTCATAATGATAGAAAGAGTGGCTTAGACTCTTTTTCCTTTCTAGTTTTCTTTAGAAAAAGGCACGCATGATATCGTTCCAAGTGACCGCAATCATTAAGACTACCATCACGAGAACACCTGCCATTGTAATATAAGTTTCTGTTTCTTGCTTAAGTGGTTTGCGACGAATCGCTTCGATGATATTAATCACAATCTTACCACCATCCAAGGCTGGAATCGGAATGAGGTTAAAAATCCCTAGATTGATAGATAGCATCGCCATTAACCTGAGCACTGTTGGCAAACCTTGTGCCGCTGCTTGACTTGACATTTGGTACATGGCAACAGGACCACCTAGCTTATCAAGAGAGAAGCTTGCAATCAGATTTTTCAACGCTGTTAAGATAAGTAAGGCACCACTCCAAGAGTATTGGAGACCTCCTTGAATTTTATCCCAAAAACCTGTTTTCAAACCAGTTTCTACACCAATCACAAAACGTCCTTGTGATTTTTTCGGTGATACTTGGACCGTCTTGGTCTCATTGTTCTTGAATGATTTGATTGTCACATCGATGGTTTCGTTTGTCGTCAGATTCTTGGTTGCTTTATCGACTGCCGTGACAATATCTTCCCAGTTGGTCACTTTTACCCCTGAGACAGCCAACAGACGATCACCAGAGACAACACCGGCTTGTTGCATCGCTCCACCATCTGTAACACGAATGGTATTACTATCTGGATTAGGGGCCCCACCTTGCACAAACATCAAAGTGATAAAAACGACAACCCCTAGAATAAAGTTGTTCAACGGTCCTGCAAAGTTTGTGATTAGTCTTCCCCAAACCGAAGCATTCTGATATTGAACATCTAAGGGAGCTATACGGACCTCTGTACCGTCTTCTTCGACAATTGTTGCATCGTGGTCAACAGAATAAGTCTTGGTCTCATCAAGGACAAGACCAGTAATGGTCAACTTGTCTTCCAAATCATAGGCTGTCACATTCATAGGAAGGCTAGTCGCATCTACTTGTTTCTGAGACAGATTGATACGAGTCACTAGACCTTCTTTATTCAAAGTCAAGCTAGCAGGACTTCCTGTCTTGATTTCAGTCTCGTCATCTCCCCAACCAGCCATTCGAACATAGCCACCCAGAGGAAGTAATCGAATGGTATAAGCTGTACCGTCAGCACCGATATGAGCAAAAATCTTGGGTCCCATACCAATGGCAAACTCACGCACTAAAATACCTGATTTTTTGGCAAAATAGAAATGCCCAAATTCATGGACAACTACTAAAATCCCAAAAATAATAATAAAAGTCAAAATACCTAACATATAGACTCCTTAGAACAAACCAAAGAAGTGCATAATTGGAAAGACAAAGATCATGGAGTCGAAGCGATCCAAGATACCACCGTGTCCTGGAATGATTTTTCCTGAGTCTTTCACTCCAAAATGACGTTTAATAGCACTCTCTACCAAGTCACCAAACTGAGCAAAAACACTAAATAAAATAACAAGGAGAAGCATCACTAGAAAATGGTGAGGAGCATAGACAGACTTGTCGATGAGCATAAAGACAAAGGCAACAACTACTGCACAGAGGATTCCTCCTAAGCTTCCTTCAATGGTTTTATTTGGTGATACCGCAGGCAAAAGTTTACGACGTCCAAACTGACGTCCAATTAGGTAAGCACCCGTATCTGTCGCCCATACTACAAAGAGTGCTAGCAAAACTTTATCCAAGCCATCAATACGAGCATTGACCAAATTTTGGAAACCAAAGCCAACATAAAAGCTAGCTAAAACAGGATAAGCTGCATCTTCAATGGAATAACTATCACTGGAAATCACAGTTCCTGCAAATAAAAGAAAAGTCAACAGCCCAAAGCTAGTCAAACTGCCGTCAATAGGTAAAAAGGTAAAGTAATTTTGAACCGGTATAACTAGAACAAAAGCACTTAACATGGCTAAAACGCCTTCAAAAGAAAAGAATTCTAACCCTTTCATACGTAGCATTTCAGATACTGCAACCATGGCCAAAAAACCAACCAAGAGTTGGAAAGGTAGCCCTCCAATCAATAAGAAGGGGATAAAAATTGCTAAGGCAATCGCTCCCCAAATAACACGTTCTCTCATCATAACCCTTTCTAAACACCACCAAAACGACGATGACGCTGATTAAACTCTGCGATTGCTTCTTTCAAAGCCAATTCATCAAAATCAGGCCACATTTTATCAGTGAAGTACAATTCGCTATAAGCAATCTGCCAAGGCAAGAAATTGCTGGTACGTAGTTCACCACTTGTGCGAATAACAAGGTCTGGATCACGATAGAGGTAAGGAAGATGATTAGTCATCAAATGATTCGAAATCAAGTCTTCAGTAATATCTCCTGGATTGATCTTAGCATCAAGAACATCCTGTGCTATAGCCTTCATGGCTTCAGTAATCTCTGCTCGCCCACCATAGTTCAGAGCAAAGTTCAGCACCAAACCTGAATTGTGCTTTGTCGTTTCGAGCGCTCGCGTCATAGCATCGATGGTATCCTTTGGCAGACGAGAACTATCTCCAATCATCTGCACACGCACATTGTTTTTATGCAATTCTGGAACATACTTATCAAAAAACTCAACAGGTAGATTCATGATAAAAGCAACCTCATCTTCTGGACGAGACCAATTTTCCGTCGAAAAAGCATAGACGGTTAATACCTTGACACCAAGGTTAGAAGCTTCAATCGTCACTCGCTGAAGAGCATCCATCCCGGCTTTATGCCCCATCACACGAGGCTGCATGCGTTTTTTAGCCCAACGACCATTTCCATCCATAATAATTCCAATATGCTTTGGAACTTGATCCAAGTGAACTTCTTTTTGTTTTTGTGATTTAAAAAATGTAAACATAGCTATCCTTTTAAAAAGCGTACTACTGCTATTTTACCACAAATTGTTGCTTTTGGTTGATAATTTAATGCGCATATCTCAAACAAGCCCATCAAAAAGAATGTGTGATAGTAAAAACAGGAATTTGATTTTGCCAGCAAGTTATCATTTAAAACTGATAGAGTTTTTCCAACTCCGTCTTGTCATCGTTAACTGAAAAAATAAAAGAGGCTAGGACTTTTGTCCCAACCCTCTTTAAAAGTTTTCTTAGCCTTCTGTTTGTTCGTCAGTAACAACTTCAGAAGACTCCTCAATAATTTTTTCTGTCACATCGCTAGTTTCAGAAGCTACATCACTAACTACTTCTGTTTGAACTGTTGCTTTGGCAACCACACGTTTAAGTGCTGACAATTCAAATGTCAAAAAGACACCATCAACATCCAAAGTCATTTTTTTGTTATCCACATCGACTTCATCAATCAATCCATACAAGCCACCGATTGTCACAATTTCATCACCCTTTGCAAGTGAGTTTAATTGATTTTGACGTTCATTAGCTTTTTTTTTTTGATTGCGTTGTGTGAAAAACATCATTCCAGCAACAAAGATAATAAGAATGAGCATTGTTGGCATTATTTCTTCCTCCAAAAAATTAAGTTACCATCTACTATAGCAGAAAGCCTATTATATCGCAAGGTTAGACCATTGCTTGATAGGAAAATCAGTCTCGAGACGTAAAAAACTCCGAGGGCTAACCTTAGAGTTTCATCTTAGCTGATAAAATCTGTAATGTCTTCTTCTGGTAGGGATGAATCACAGACAACTTTAGCTGAGCCATTTTCAGCAACAAAGAGACCTGGTACAGTCGCAATGCCATAACGGCTACGGAATGCTTGAATATCTTCGATTTGACTAGCATCTTCACTGTTAATATAGGCAATCTTTGCGCCTGTAGCCTGAGCAACATTTGCTAATTTTGGTGCAAAACGTTGACAATACGGACAAGATGGGCGTCCAATAAAAAGAATGAATTTGCTTTCTGATGCAATACGCTCACGCGCTTCAGCTACTGTAATGGCTGTAAAGTGACTCACAGCTTGTTCAAATGATGACATAAAAAATCCTCGCTTTGCTTTTGATAGCCCTATCATATCGAAAAGAGCTTAAAAATACAATTTTCTACTACGATATCATCGACTGAGTTCTTGATACATCTCCGGTCGACGATCTCTAAACAGTCCCCAATCCAAACGTTCACGGGCACCCTTGTCCAAATCATAGGTAGTCAACAAAATTTCCTGCTGGTCTCGTCCTGCCAAGGCCTGTATCTCGCCGGTTTCATCCGTCATAAACGAAGAGCCATAAAAACGTAAACTAGAACTTTGGTTACCATTTTCAAGACAAGGCATCACTTCTTCCAATCCGATGCGATTAGCTGCAATGACAGGAATAATATTAGCAGCCGCATGCCCTTGCATGGTTCGCTGCCAATGCCCACAACTATCCGTATCTAAAATCGGTTCAGAGCCAATGGCCGTCGGATAAAGAATCACTTCTGCCCCTTTTAGGGCTAGACTGCGTGCTGTCTCAGGAAACCATTGATCCCAACAAATACCGATACCGATCTTACCATAGCGTGTTTCCCACACTTTAAATCCTGTATTTCCCGGTGTAAAATAAAACTTTTCCTGATAGTAATGATCGTCAGGAATATGGGTCTTACGATAAACTCCTAGAATCTCACCATCTGCATCAATAACGGCTACTGAATTGTAAAGTACATTGCCATCCTTTTCATAAAAACTAATAGGGAGTACAACCTGTAATTCAGCAGCTATTGGTTTAAAATGTTGAATCGCGAAATTGTCCTCTACCGACTGGGCATATTGATAATAATCGTATTGGCGTTCCTGACAAAAGTAAGGTCTTTCAAACAGCTCGGGCAAAAGGATAAGCTGAGCCCCTCTCAAAGCCCCTTCTCTGACCAAACGTTCTGCGGTTTGTAAATTGGTTTCCACATCCTGAGCACACTGCATTTGGATAGCGGCTACTGTAACATTTCTCATCTGTTCTCCTATCTCGGAATCTGCTGGGTAATGCAGTGAATATTACCCCCACCTAATAAAATATCTCTGGCTGAAATACCAATTACTTCACGCTCAGGATAGAGTTCACTCAATAGCTCCACTGCCAAGCTGTCATGAGGATCATCAAATTGAGGAACAACCACCGCTCCATTTGAAAGGTAATAGTTAACATAACTAGCTGCCAATCGCTCACCAGCATAACGTTCTTCCTCACCATCCTCATAGACATAACCAGGCAGATCCTCCTCCTCAACACACTGTATCTTTTGAGGAACCAAGAGCTTGTGTACCTTAAAAGGACGTCCCTTAGCATCTCTTTCTTTCTCCAGATAGGCAAGGTTAGCGGATGACATGACGTATTGCGGGTCGTTAGGGTTATCTGTCCAAGCTAAGACAAGCTCTCCTGGTCTGACAAAAGCTGCAACATTGTCCACATGCTCGTTGGTTTCATCTTGGTAAATGCCGTAGGGCAACCAAATAACCTTGTCCGCACCTAGGTAATCTAAAAGCCTTTGTTCAATTTCTTCCTTGCTAAACTGAGGATTGCGGCCTGCACTGAGTAAACAAGACTCAGTCACTAAAAGAGTCCCCTCGCCATCACTATGAATGGCTCCACCCTCTAATACAAACGGATGAGCATCATAGACCGGTAAATCCAAAACTTCTGCAAAACGACTCGCCACACGATCGTCATCTGCATAATCGGCATAAAGACCATCTACCTGACCACCCCAAGCATTAAAGGACCAATCAACTGCTAAACGGTTACCTTGATCATTAACTAAAACAGTTGGTCCTGTATCTCGAGCCCAAGCATCGTTAGTTGGAATCGCTAGATAAGTGACCAAATCTCCTAAGGCAGCTTTCGCTTCCCCGTGGTGTTCGTGAGTGACGAGTAGGTAGACTCTTTCACTTTTTGCAATCGCTGAAATAACCTCCACAAAGGCTTTTTGTCCTGCCTTGGCACCAAAGGGCCAGGAACCTGGTCTGGTTGGCCATACCATCAAACAGGCTTCGTGAGACTCCCATTCTGCAGGCATACGAAACCCCAATTCTTTTGGCGTTTTTATCATGATAGTCTCCCTTTGAAATCCTCGTAACCAAAAGCCTTGATTAGATGACAATCCCCAGCCTCGTCCATAAGATAAAGACTAGGAAGCCCGATTCCATTGAAAGTATTATTCTTAACAAAGGAATAGATTGCCATATCCTCAAAATAGAGCCTGTCTCCGATAAGCACTGGCTGCTCAAAAGAGTAATCCCCAATAACATCTCCTGTTAGACAAGTATTCGACGATAAACGGTAAGTAAAGGCTTTTTCCCCTGCATCAAATCCCTGACGAAGAGGAGGACGATAAGGCATCTCAAGCACATCAGGCATATGACAAGTTGCTGAAGTATCAAGCACTAGGGTTTCAATCCCATTTTCCACAATATCGAGAACTTGGGTTGCTAGATAGCCTGCGTTTAAGGCGACGGCTTCACCAGGTTCGATATAGACCTCAACCTGATAGGTTGCTTTGATACGTTTGATTTCAGAGATAAGTAGGTCAAGGTCATAATCCTCACGGGTAATATGATGCCCCCCTCCCATATTTAGCCACTTCATCTGGTGTAAATACTGACCAAACGAAGTTTCTACCGCTTTCAAGGTAGTCACAAGGTCATCAGCATTTTGCTCACAAAGGGTGTGAAAGTGCAAACCATCGATAAGATCCAAGAGATTTGGATTAAATTGTTCAGCAGTCACCCCAAAGCGTGAACCGTAGGCACAAGGATCATAGAGGGCGTGTTCTCCTTGAGTGGAGCACTCAGGATTGATACGCAGACCGATACTGACTCCTGCTGCCCTGCTTTTGTCGACATGATGGCGTAGCTGACGTTCCGAATTAAAAACGATATGGTCACAGGTTGCTAAAACAGCATCAATCTCACTGTCTTTGAAAGCTGGTGCAAACACGTGAACTTCTCCATCAAACTCCTCACGTCCCAATCTTGCCTCATAAAGACCACTTGCTGTAGTGCCTGACAAGTACTGACTAATCAAAGGGTAAGTCTTGTAAAGAGAATAGGCTTTTTGAGCTAGAAGCACCTTGCAACCAGCCGCTTTTTGAACACCTGCTAAGATCTCTAAATTTTGTCGCAGTTTGCCTTGGTCAATGACATAGGCAGGTGTTGGAATTTCTTCTAATCTCATTAGTTCACCACTTGTGGATTTTCAACCACAACCCAAGGTAAACCGTATTGATTTAGAGCATCCATAAATGGATCTGGATCCAATTCCTCTAAGTTGAAGACACCTGCTTTTTTCCATGTGCCATCCATGACCAACTTGGTTCCAATCATAGCTGGGACCCCTGTCGTGTAAGAAATAGCTTGTGAACCTACTTCTGCATAGCAGTCTTGGTGATCACAAACATTATAGATGTAGATTGTCTTTTCAACACCATCTTTCACACCTGTAAAGATACAGCCGATGTTGGTCTTACCAACGGTACGAGGCCCCAAAGAAGCTGGATCTGGTAAAAGAGCTTTTAAGAACTGAATCGGAACAATTTCTTGACCATTAAATGCGATAGTATCTGTCCGCAAGAGACCGACATTTTCCAAACACTTCATATGAGTCAGATACGATTGCCCAAAGGTCATGAAGAAACGAATACGTTTCACACCTGGAATGTGCTTTGCTAAAGACTCAATTTCTTCGTGGTGAAGCAGGTACATATCCTTTTGACCGACTTCTGGGAAATCGTACTCGCGCTTGATAGACATCGCTTCTACTTCTACCCACTTGCCATCTTCCCAATAAGAACCTGGAGCAGACACTTCACGTAGATTGATTTCAGGGTTAAAGTTAGTAGCAAAAGGATAACCATGATCACCACCATTACAGTCTAAAATATCAATGTAGTGGATCTCGTCAAAATAGTGTTTGAGAGCGTAAGCTGAAAAGACACTGGTTACACCTGGATCAAAACCAGAACCTAGAAGGGCAGTCAGACCTGCTTCCTTAAATTTTTCCTGATAAGCCCATTGCCAGGAGTAATCAAAGTAAGCTGTAAAACCCAACTCCTGACAACGTTTTTCATAAATTGAACGCCATTCAGGGTCTTCGGTATCCTCAGCCTCATAGTTAGCGGTGTCGATATAATCAACTCCTGTTGCCAAACAAGCATCCATGATGGTCAAATCTTGATAAGGCAAAGCCACATTGAGCACTGCTTTTGGTTTGTAGCTCTCAATCAAGGCAATGACTTCCTCAACCTTGTCTGCATCAAGGGTAGCTGTTTCAATCTTAGTCGCTGTTTTTCCGTCTAACTTTGCTTTCAAGTCATCACATTTTGACTTGGTACGACTAGCAATCATTACCTCTTTAAAAGTCCCGCTATCTTGACAAATTTTTGAAATAGCAACTTGGGCAACGCCCCCACATCCAATAACTAATAAACGACTCATTTTTTGTCTTCCTCCTCTTCTAAAATCACTTCGACATACTTAGGTAGCATAAAGGCTCCCACATGTAAATTAGCAGTGTAATACTCCGTTACTAATTGGCGCTCCTTCCAGCGTTCTGGATTAAAATCGGCAATCGGATGGTATTTTTTTGACGCAAAGCCAAACAATCGATAACCAGAAGCTCCTGTTGGAATATGCGCCTGATAGACACGACTAATCGGAAAAGACTGATAAGCCTTGCGGTGCATACTGCGACAGGCTGACTCATCCTCATCAAAGAAAGGACTGCCGTGCTGATAAACCATGATGCCATCCTCTTTGAGCGCTCGATAGGCATTTCCATAAAACTCTTTAGTAAAGAGCCCTTCTGTATGCCCAAATGGATCTGTTGCATCATTGATAATGAGGTCATATTCCTCTTCAATACTGCGTAAAAAACGCAGACCGTCCTGATTGTAAATCGTCACACGTTCATCATCCAAACCAGCTAGATACTCTGGGAAATAGTGACGACAAACATCAACCAAAACCTCATCAGGCTCTACGATATCAATCTGTTCAACTTCTGGATATTGAATCAAAGTGTGGGCGACACCCCCATCTCCCCCTCCTAAAATCAAGACACGTTTAGGATTAGGGTGGACTGCCATGGGAACATGTACAACCATCTCGTTGTAAACAAAGTCATCAGCATCTGAAAATAAAATCTTGCCATTCAAGGTCAAGACTTTCCCAAAACCTTGTGTCTCCAAGACAGCAATATCTTGAAAATCACTTCGTCCTGAGTAGAGCTGACGAGTGGTTCGAATGGATAATTTCACATCTGGTGTATGAACCTCTGAAAACCACATTTCCATTAGCTGTCCTCCTTAATGACATTGATCACACTAACCGTAGGGTCTTCCGTTCCCTGTAAGGAACAGCCCCTCTCTTTCGCAAAAATAATATCGTCAACCAAGGCTTTGGTAATTCGCTCACCTGGTGCCAGCAGAGGGATTCCTGGTGGATAGCACATGACAAACTCACCACAAATACGCCCAACGGTCTCTTGTAGAGGAAGGCTCTCACGCTGAGCATAAAAAGCTTTTTGAGGAGATAAGGCAACCTCAGGTTGAATATACTCACCAGAAAGAAGATCCTTCCCATCACGCGCGTAGAGCCGCTTAATATCAGCTAAAGCACCGACTAGTCGCTCAATATCTTGAAGACGATCCCCGATAGAGATATAGGCCAAGATATTTCCGATGTCTCCAAACTCGATTTGAATATCGTATTCATCACGCAGGAGATCGTAAACCTCAATCCCTGTCAGACCGATACCCTGTGTATAAATCGCTAGCTTAGTCACATCAAAGTCATAGACCTTTTGACCATCAATCAATTCCTTTGAAAAGGCATAGTAGCCCCCGATTGCATTGATTTCACGGCGAGCATACTCTGCCATCTCAATGACCTTCTCAAAGGATTCTTTACCTCTTAGAGCCAGGTTACGACGTGAAATATCTAAACTAGACAACAAAAGATAAGAAGCACTCGTCGATTGAGTCAGATTGATAATTTGTCGCACATACTCAGGATTCATAGCCTCACCAGTAAGAAGTAAAGAACTTTGGGTCAAACTCCCTCCTGACTTGTGCATAGAAACCGCAGCCATATCAGCCCCTGCCTGCATGGCTGACAAGGGTAGCTGATCTGAGAAAGTGAGGTGGGTACCGTGGGCTTCATCGACCAAAACTTTCATCTTGGCAGCATGAGCCATGTCAACAAGAGATTTTAGATCTGAACAAATCCCATAATAAGTGGGATTATTCACCAATATAGCCACTGCATCTGGATGCTCTGCCATTGCTTGGGCGACACGATCATTTTCTAAGCCAAGTGCAATACCAATCGGCTCTTGAACACTCATCTGAACATAGATAGGGACTGCTCCACAAAGAACCAAGGCATTGATAACACTTTTGTGAACGTTTCTTGGCAAAATAATCTTGTCCCCTGCCTTACAAGTGGCCAGAATCATGGTCTGAACTGATGAGGTTGTCCCTCCAATCATTAAAAAGGCATGGGATGCCCCAAAAGCAGCAGCAGCCAACTCTTCAGCCTCCCGTATGATAGAAATCGGATGCCCTAAATTATCCAAAGGCTTCATCGAATTCACATCGATACCGACACATTTTTCACCCAAAAGATCGACAAGTTCAGGATTTCCCCTCCCTCTCTTGTGACCTGGGACATCAAAAGGGACTACCCTTTTTTTTCGCAACTTCTCCAAACCCTCATAAATGGGAGCTCGGTGTTGATCTAAGTTTTTCAAGATACACTCCTTTTCTAATTAGAATGAGCTCATCTCTGAAAACAAAAAGAGCAGGTTTTCACCTGCTCCATAGCCTTTTTATCGACGTTTTTTATATTTTTCTATCTGAGTGTCTGGTGCCAGATGTTTCCTACTCTCAAGTGCAAATACATACGTACTTTATTGACCGTTTCACAAGATGACGTGTGCTTGACCACACTAATAATAACGCATTCAGTAAGTCCCTTGACCACTGAAATCAACTTATAAAATGTAGGCTTTTAACCCTATCAATAATGGGAAAAAGTTGGTCACTTCTCCCGCTTCGGCATTCGACCCACCTGTCCGTTGGCATAAAATTGGGTCTATATTTGCTAGAAACATCTCACGAATTCTTCTAAGCACATTAACTATATCATATTTTCAAACTATTGTAAAGATTTACATATTTTTCTCATTTTGTCACTCGGAAATCTCTTTTTCCAATACCATAGCTGAAAAAATCTTATTGACTTTAGTTGTTTTTAGATTTATACTTATATTCGTTAGCTTCCTAACAAATATAGCAAATAGGTACTTTTATGAGAGAAACAGGACGTTTAATCAAGCGAGCCAACCTTCAACTAGCTAGAGAATTAGACCAATTCGCCAAGGTTTTTGGACTCACTGGAACACAGATGTCTATTTTAGACTTTATTTTTCAAGCAACTGAGGAGACTTACTTACAACGTGATATCGAGCAAGAATTTCATATCCAACGCTCGACAGCCACAGGCATTTTGCAAGGCATGGAAAAAAAGGGGCTCATCAGTCGCCACATTTCCAGCCACGATGCTAGACAGCGCTCTATCCTCCTAACAAGTAAGGGATCCGAAATCGCTCTAAGCTGCCAAGATTTTTTTAGAGAACAAGAACGAAACTTTACACAGCGGTTCTCAGAAGAAGAACGCCGTATTTTTCAAAAAATATTAACTGAAATCACTCAAAAGGAGATTAAAGATGTCATCTGAAACAACTTCCAAAAAAACAATTGGAGCCATTATTGCCACCGCTCTACTAGCTTTCTGCGGAATCTTGTCTGAAACCTCTATGAATGTGACATTTTCACAACTCAGCTCAGTCTTCCACCTGGAGCTAGGAACCCTTCAATGGATAACAACAACCTACCTCTTGGCCGTCGCCGTGACCATTACGACCAGTGCCACACTCAAACAAAACTATAAAGAACGTCACCTTTTCTTCACGTCTGTCGCCTTTTTCATTGCAGGTAGTTTACTGGCTATTTCTAGCAATCATTTCGGTATTATGATTGCAGGGCGTGTCCTTCAAGGGATAGGGACGGGGATTTCGATGCCATTGATGTTTAACATCATTGCTGAGCGTATTCCTCATCAAAAAATGGGATTTTATATGGGAATGGGCGGCCTCATTATGGGCTTGGCACCAGCTTTTGGTCCGACCTATGGCGGCTTTATGATTGCGCACTTGGACTGGCAATGGATTTTTATCGCTATCCTGCCAATCGCACTTCTAGCTTTTTTAATCGGAGCTAGCTTTATTGAAAATAGTCCTCTTTCTCAAGAAAAACGTCCCTTCAATTGGCTTGATTTTATCTTACTTGCCCTCTCTCTTTCAAATATCATTCTAGCGATTTCAAGCTTGGAAGCTGGGCAATTAAACTGGACCTACGTGATTATTTTCGTTCTATCTCTGATAGCCTTTATCTGGCGCAGTTCTAAAGAAGAACAACCTTTCTTGGACATCAAACTCTTGGCTGATCCACTCGTTTTATTTGGTCTATTGCCATTTGCCATCTATCAATTTTCAAACTTATCAACAAACTTTGTCATTCCAAACTTTTTAACCATAGCTTTGGGGGTTGGCTCTTCTCTAGCCGGTTTCTCCCTTCTTCCTGGAACCTTGATTGGTACCTTGACCGAGCCTTTCTTTGGAAAACTCTACGATGACCGCGGTCCCAAACTATCACTCTATGCAGGAAATGCCATCTTCGCATTAGCTTTAATTGGCTTGAGTTTCTTCACATCAAGCCTTAACCTCTTACCAATTATCATCATCTACATCGTCTTTACCATTGGACGAAATATGGCTTTCAACAATACCATGGCTGCCGTCATGAAAGAAGTGCCGCGCGACAAGTCAGCAGACATCACTGCTATCTTCCAGATGGTTCAACAATTCGCAGGTGCTCTTGGAACCGCTCTTTCAGCCATCATCGTTGATAGTGCTGGCAATATCACACAAGGTAGCCAGTACGTCTTCTTCATGCTCCTGGCACTGGTCCTTGCTAACTTCCTCTTCTTTAAAATCATGTTTAGCCATTTTAAAGCTGACTAGTCCTTGGACAGATTAGTAACTCTAATTTGAGATTAGCAAATTGCCATTCCTAGCTATGACCTGAAATAACCTGAGGATAGACTGTATCGCTCTTATCTCCACATAAATCACATGAAAAGAGTTTGAGACTACTTTTGTCCCAAACTCTTTTCACTATTTTCAGACCCCAAAACAAGCTCAACACCAGAAAGGAGCTTCATCATGTACCAATTTGAAGAGATCATTTCTCCCAAATCCCCCTTTAACTTTGACATCATGCTAGAGGTCACCCAAATGTTCTACCCTACACAAGATAGCTTTCGAAAGATTAACGGAAGCCTTGTCTATGGGTATAATCTAGATGACCAACTGGTAATCATCTCACTCAAACCCCTCGAAGAAGAGAACTCCCTCCTACGTCTACGTTTCTTAAGCGAAAAAGAACTCACACAAGAACAGATAAAGCTCTTAAAAACAGCTGTCTATCGTCGCTTTAGTCTGGATATGGACCTAGATATATTTTATAATCTTATGGCAAATGATCCTGTCATGGAGCCTGTCCTGTCTTATTTGAACGGCTATCATCCTGTCTCTTTTTCATCTCTAGAAGAGACTGTCCTATGGGCTCTGATTTCTCAACGAACGCCTATGCCTCTAGCTCGAAAACAAAAGCACTCAGTCATGGAACTGGCTTCTCATCATCTACACATTAAGGATTTAGACTTTATCGGTTTTCCCTCCCTACAGCAACTGGTTGCTATCTCCCATGAAGACTGGATGACGACTATCGGTATAGAGAAAAAAGTGACTTACATCCAAAGTTTTATCCAAGCCATGTGTCAACGCCAAACAGACTTTTTTAGCGATGATTATGATCATCAATATCGTTTTTTAAAAGACTGTTACGGTATCGGGGATTGGACAGCTGAGTTTGCTATTGTGCGTTCTGGGGCCAACTTTAGCAAGGTTCCCTGGTCCGAAAAAGCCAATCGTGATACCTTCACCAAATACTATGGCCCAACTGCCTCTAGAGAGAATTTGGAAGCCCACTACGGCAACTATGCTGGGCTTTGGATTCACTATTTGAGGATTTATGACTATCTGACAAGGATTCACTAAGGTTATCCCTAGTCTTTCCTGTTTTCCATATTTCTAAGTCCCAAGGCCAATTTATTGTGGCATCTGGTAACTGTCATTTATAATAGTATCATAACCACATACTTTAAGGAGATTAACATGACAAAGAAACGTTTACTAGGATCCATCGTGGCACTTGCTGGGATAGCCGTAGGAGGCTATCTATTTGCTACTAGACCTAGCAACATTCCTCAGACACTTGTCAATGGCACCAACACCAATCCTGCCAGTTATACTGAAAAAGACTTTCTGAAACGATTGCAATCAGCCTATCCTCAGGTGGCTTCGCACTTGGATAAGGGCGACGAAAAAGAAACCTATGTTATCCCTGGATTAGAAAAAACACAAGCTATCATCCACTCCGGAAAGAAGGCTGGTCAGGGTGGAATCGCCACTGACATGGACCCTCAGGGGATGGCCATCATCGAAGATAAATACATCCTCATCTCTGCCTACAGTAAAAGCAAAAAATACAACTCTGTCCTTTGGTTATTGGATAAAAAAACAGGCAAATACCTTAAAACCATCGCCCTTGATGATATCGATCACGTCGGAGCCTTGACCTACGATGATGCAAACCATCGTCTCTGGGTCGCAACCGTCGATAAAGAAGGCGATGCTCAGATCGAAGCCCTGAACCTCTCTAGCATTGAAAACTATGACCTCAATAAAAGTAAGACCTTCTTACCCTTTGATGCCTCTACTGATTTGAATGGTGTTCGCTTAACGTCTTACCTAACCTACCACAAGGGAACCCTCTATGTCGGTTATTTCGATCAAAATAGCAATGGAACCTTGGCTGCCTTTCCTATGGATAATCAAGGTTTTCTGCAGGCATCAGATACCAGTAATGGGGCTGTCAACCCTTCTAAAACATGGTTGACCTATAATAAAATTCAAGGCATCAGCTTCTATGAAGATAAGATTTTGCTTTCGCAGTCTTATGGCTCTAAAAATTCCAAACTCCTTATTTTTGATAACAAACTAGACGATCCTAAGTTTGATCTAGACAAGGGAGATGCCATTACGAGCATGACCTTGCCACCTTACCTTGAACAAATTATCGGACACCAAGATAAGGTCTACCTACTCTTTGAATCTGCCTCCCATCTATATCGCCAAAAGAAAGGCATCCTCCACATGGATAGGGTTATCAAAATCAAAATTGAAGACCTCTATCACCATTAGGAGGGGACTTACCAGAACAATAGCCTGCCCCACTTCATAGCAAATATGCTATAATGAACCGTGATTACTTGAAAGGATTGATTTTTACATGACATCTCTCATTCACCACAAGCGAGTTGAGTTCACCGAACTCTTCTATGACTTGGTCTTTGTTTATGCGATTTCTAAGACAACAGGTCTCATCCACCATTTACATGATGGTGTTTTAAGTCCCTTAGCATTTATCACTTTTGTGACCTGCCTCATTGTACTGGTTAACACTTGGATGTTGCAGACAATGTTTACCAACCGCTACGGCAAAAACTCCCTCTTTAATATGCTAACCATGTTTGTAGACATGGGGTTACTCATGCTCTTGTCTAATATGTTTACTCTAAATTGGCAAAGTAACTTTTACTTCTTTGCTTGGGTACTGGGCATACTATCACTGAGCCTTCTCCTACAATATGTCGTACAGTATAGACAGTCAACCAAACCTGAGGACAAGGAGATGATCAAGGGATTCTTTTATATCCTAGGAACACGATCTGGTGGCGTTTTTCTAAGTACTCTTTTACCTTATGATATCGCCATCTGGGTTTATTTTGCTACGATAGCTATCTCATTTGTCATGCCGCTCTTTTTCAGCAAGTCAATGAACCGAGTCCCCATTAATTTTCCTCACTTGGTCGAACGTATCTCTCTTTTGGTCATCATTACTTTCGGAGAAATGATTATGGGAGTGGCTAACTTCTTCACGCCAGAAACTATCAGCATCAATTCAGTCTGCTACCTTATCATGGTCGTTTCTCTTTTCATCTTTTACTTTGGAGAATTCGATCATGCCCTTGACGAGTCTAAGGAAACACTTGGAATGAGGCTTATTTATAGCCACTACTTGATTTTTACAGGCTTACTGATGATGACGGTCTCTATGACTTTCTTATCCGAACACGAAGTTAACCATCTCTTTGCTGTCAGCTTCCTGTATTCAGGTCTATTCCTCTTTTTAATAGCTGTGCTCCTAAACGGCAGCTACAACAAACCAGCTTATCAATGGACAAAAGATTACCTCCTACAGACAGCTACGCTTTTTGCCGTTGGACTGGTCGCAAGCCTTATTTTTGCCTCTTCTAACCACCTCGTTGTTTATATTACCACTGTCGTTATCTTCTTCATTTGGTTGACCTTTATCCGCTTCTATCTCAAGCAACATCGACTATCTAAAGATCCTCACGACATTCATCTTATTTGATTATCACATCCAATCATAACTGATAACAGCATCCCAAAAGTGAACTGCACCCCAAAAGTTAGACACAAAATCTAACGAATGGGGTGTTTTTTGATGAAATTAACGTATGAAGATAAATTAACAATATACGAGC
>NZ_JAFBEI010000019.1 GCF_016908655.1 Streptococcus saliviloxodontae | reverse complement strand
TAGTCATAAAAATAAGACAATAACCACGTAACGGCTACTGTCTTGATATTATTTTTTCGCTAAAAGCCTTGATAAGCTTGACAAATGGTAGAAAATAAAACTCCAAAACCTAGTCGGTGCTTGGAGTTTTTGCTATAATAAAGAACAATAAAGGAGAAACTATGGATTTAAATCTTATTCGTAATGATATTGACACTATTGATCAAGAGTTAGTCACGTTGTTAGAAAAACGCATGGATTTGGTAACACAGGTCGCTGAATTTAAGCGTCAGACAGGTAAGCCAATTTTTGATGCCGAGCGTGAACAAGACTTGTTGCAAAAAGTCACAGATTTGGTGGTGGATGACGAGTTTAAACAACCAATTCGAGCAACTTATGAAGATATCTTAAAGCAATCACGTGCCTTTCAAAAGATTAAACTTGGATTGTAGAAAGTGGGACGGTTTATGAAAGGGATTAAAGAAGAAAAGGGAGTGCCTCTTTTACATCAAGTCTTTCTCTGTCTTATAGGGATTATCTTAGGTGTTTTGGTGGGTGGTATCGATACCGTATTTGGTAGAACCTTGCTCTTTCTGTCCTCACTTCGAAGCAGTAATCCTTTTTATTGGATTCCATTTTTAGGGTTCGCAGGGCTTTTGATTACCTTTCTCTATAGGAGATTTGGTGGTGTAGCTAGTAAAGGGATGGGGCTGGTTTTTGAAGTTAGTCAAGACCATTCAGAAAAAATTCCTTTGAGACTGGTTCCTTTGGTGATTGTGACAACCTGGATGACTCACCTTTTTGGAGGAAGCGCTGGTCGTGAGGGAGTTGCTGTGCAAATAGGAGCAACCTTTGGAAATCTTTTTGGGCGTTATACACATTTTGCTAAGTACCGAAAACTCATTTTAGTGATGGGGATGGCAGCGGGATTTGCAGGTCTTTTTCAAACACCGATAGCAGCAGTTTTATTTGCTTTAGAAGTACTAGTGTTGGAACAACTCTATCTGTCTGCTTTGGTACCCAGTCTTGTTGCTGCCTTTGTCGCCGCTATAACATCTCATTGGTTAGGTTTGGAAAAATTTTCAGTTCCCTTAACGGTTCAGTTGACTCTCAATTGGAAGCTATTGGTGCAGCTTGTCTTATTAGGACTTATTTTTGGTTTGGTTGGAAATCTTTTCGCCTTCAGTCTTTCATTAACTAAGAAAAAATTTTCAGAATGGTTACCTAATCCCTATTATCGTATTGTCTTAGGTGGCATTGTCTTAAGTTTCATATTCCTTGTGCTTTGGCAAGGACGTTATTCAGGACTAGGAACAAATCTCATCGAAGCAAGCTTTGGAGGTAAAGAGGTCCTGTCGTTTGATTGGTTCTTCAAATTAGTCTTAACGGTATTAACCTTATCTCTAGGCTTTCAAGGAGGAGAAGTGACCCCGCTTTTTGCTATTGGAGCTTCCTTAGGAGTTGTTTTGGCACCAGTAGTTGGTTTGCCATCAGATCTCGTTTCAGGGATAGGTTATATCGCAGTCTTTTCAAGTGCTACCAATACCTTGTTAGCCCCTATATTTATCGGAGGTGAAGTTTTTGGTTTCGGAAATGTAGCTTATTTCTTTGTAGCAGTAGCTGTAGCTTACTCGGTGAATAGACGACACTCCATCTATGGTTTACAAGTAATCGGCGAAAAGTAAAAAATATCACCTTTTACTTTACAGAAAAAGCCTCATCTGATAAAATAGTCATTGTGTGTAATGGACGCACAAAATTAGGCTAATCCGCTAGGCTTAAAGGCGCCTAAGATTGGTAAGATAGGAGAATAATAAATGAATCCATTAATCCAAAGTTTGACAGAAGGTCAACTTCGCTCTGATATCCCATCATTCCGTCCTGGTGACACTGTACGCGTTCACGCTAAAGTTGTCGAAGGTAACCGCGAACGTATCCAGATCTTTGAAGGTGTTGTTATTTCACGTAAAGGTCAAGGGATCTCAGAAATGTACACAGTTCGTAAAATCTCAAGCGGTATCGGTGTAGAACGTACTTTCCCAATCCACACACCACGTGTTGATAAAATCGAAGTTGTTCGTTACGGTAAAGTTCGTCGTGCTAAATTGTACTACCTACGCGCATTGCAAGGTAAAGCTGCACGTATCAAAGAAATCCGCCGTTAATCTTAGAATTAACATAAAAAATCTGTCCTTTGTGGCGGATTTTTTACTAACTCCCCTTAGTTAAATGGATATAACAAGTTCCTCCTAAGAATTAGTTGCTGGTTCGATTCCGGCAGGGGAGATATTTAGACCTTATAAATAGTGATTTTAGGCTACTTTACCCCAAACTCGCCTCGAATAGTTTATATTGTGAGTAACCTCGTTTCCTAAGGTTTGGCGACTATAGGAGTGGGGCTTTTTTGATTAGCTAAACTTTCTAACTGTTGAAGTGATTTGTTCTGATGAAATACCGCAAAACGTATTGATAAAATGGCTTAATAAGAGTATCATTAGTATAACTATGGCAAAGAGCAGTAAATTACAGCACTTTGCTTTCTTTTTATAACCTATTTTATTTTGTCTTTGTTGTGATTAGGAGTATATCGATGACACAAAAGAAATCTGGTCTTTTACTTGCAGGGATTTTAGCGATTATAGCTATGTTTTTGGGGGAAATTTTTCCTCTGATTGGCTCAAGTGTTTTTGCGATCTTATTGGGAATCCTGCTCAATAACACGGTAGGGGTTAAAGATGTCTGGCAGCCAGGACTGGCTT
This sequence comes from Streptococcus saliviloxodontae, assembly GCF_016908655.1. GTDB lineage: Bacteria > Bacillota > Bacilli > Lactobacillales > Streptococcaceae > Streptococcus > Streptococcus saliviloxodontae. Next base: position 42,491 of record NZ_JAFBEI010000019.1, on the reverse strand, counting down.
ACAGTGGTAAAAAATTGCTGCAGTACGCTATTATCTGCCTTGGTTTTACCATGTCGATTGGTAAGGTTTCTCAAGTAGGACTATCTTCCTTGCAGATTACCCTCTTAACGATTGCTGTGTCTTTTTTGGTTTCTTCCTTTATTGGGAAATGGTTGGGACTAGGTGGACATCTTAAGACCTTGATTGGATTTGGGACAGCAATCTGTGGTGGCTCAGCCATTGCAGCAGCGTCTCCAATTTTAGATGCGGACGATGATGAGGTTGCTTTATCCATCTCAACTATTTTTTTGTTTAATATTATAGCTGTCTTTCTCTTTCCAATCTTAGGGCACATGATGGGAATGTCTGATTTTGACTTTGGTCTTTGGGCCGGGACGGCTATTAATGATACTTCTTCTGTGGTAGCAGCAGGCTATGCCTACAGTCAAGGAGCCGGAGATATTGCTACGATTGTGAAGCTGGCGCGTGCTTTGATGATTGTTCCAGCATGTTTGATTTTGGCTTTCGTCGTCTATCGCCAATCACGTCGTGAAAAAGGAGATTTTTCGTTCAAACAAGTATTTCCATGGTTTATCTTATGGTTCTTGCTAGCCTCTATTTTTTCTAGTCTTGTGAGTTTACCTAGCTGGATGACACTAGGCATTAAGTATTTGTCCCAATTTTTAATGGCGATGGCATTAGCAGGAATTGGTAGCAAAGTATCTTATCAGCAATTCAAGTCAGCTGGTTTGAAGCCTGTTTTGACTGGGTTGGTTACCTGGTTTGCTGTGGCAGTTTCAAGTTTGATTTTACAATATTTTATTTTTTAAGCTATCGTTCAATTCTCAAAAATGATATAATATTTTTTATCAATATCTAGAAGGAACTACTAATGGCGTCACGGAAAAATAACATCGAAAGTCGGGTAGATTACAGCATCATTCTTCCCGTCTTTTCTCTTTTAATTATTGGTTTTATAGCGATTTATTTAGTTGCTAGGAATGATTACCCTCATAGACTAGTCGCCATTATGATTCAACAAGGTGCTTGGACGATTTTAGGACTTTTACTAGCCTTTATCGTTATGTTGTTCAATACCCAATTTCTTTGGCGAATAACGCCTCTTTTATATGGCTTAGGCCTGGGCTTGATGGTGCTTCCGATTATCTTTTATAGCCCTGAATTGGTTGCTTCAACTGGGGCTAAAAACTGGGTAACAATCGCCAATACGACCTTGTTTCAGCCGTCAGAATTTATGAAAATTTCTTATATTCTGATGTTAGCTAGAACGACACTGTGGTTTAATGACTCCTTTAAAGGAGATGACTTAAAGCAGGACTTTAAGTTATTGGGGTACTATGCTTTGGTAACCTTGCCAGTCTTTATACTTTTAGCTGCCCAAAAGGACTTGGGTACTGCGATGGTCTTTGTGGCTATTTTAGCAGGAACGGTACTAATCGCTGGGATTTCTTGGAAGATCTTGTTGCCAGTTGTTTTAGCTGCTGTGACTGGAGTCCTTATCTTCTTAGGTCTTTTTCTATGGGATACAGGGCGAGAATTCTTGTATAAACTCGGTATGGATACTTATCAATTAAACCGTATTTCAGCTTGGATAGATCCTTTTAGCTATGCTAAAGGAATCGCCTATCAACAAACACAAGGTATGATTTCAATTGGTATTGGAGGTTTGACTGGTACTGGAAATCCTACTTTGAAATTATCTGTTCCTGTCAGAGAAAGTGATATGATTTTTACAGCAATTGCTGAGCATTTCGGTTTTATCGGTGGGGTGCTTGTCTTGTTGCTATACCTTCTTTTGATTTATCGTTTGTTGCGTGTTACGATTGCTTCAAATAACCAGTTTTACACCTTGATTTCAGCAGGGTTTGTGATGATGATTATGTTCCATATTTTTGAAAATATTGGTGCAACCTTAGGGATTCTTCCTCTTACCGGGATACCTCTTCCTTTCATTTCACAAGGTGGTTCATCTTTGATTTCTAATTTGATTGGAGTTGGTTTGATTTTATCAATGTCTTACCAAAAAAATCTCCATGATGAAGAACGTTTTTTGAAGAATATGAGACGATCTGCGAGATATCAAAAATAGTAGAAGAGATTGGGCTAAAGCTCAATCTCTTTTTGTGTAAACACTATTAAAAGTCGTGATTTTATGCTATAATAGAGGGTATGAAAAATCGCGATTATATCTGGGATTTAGGTGGCACTTTGCTAGATAACTACCAAATGTCAACACAAGCTTTTGTAGAAAGTTTAAGACATTTTGGGGTGGATGCGACACCTGAACATGTTTATGAAAAGTTAAAATTATCGACGGATCAGGCGATAGCCTATTTTATTCCGACAGAGCCAGCTTTTTTAGCTTACTATAAGCAGATTGAGGCCGAAAAGCTAGAGCATCCTTTGCTATTTCCAGATGCCAAGCTAGCTTTAGAAACAGTAGTAGCAAATGGTGGGCGAAATTTCTTGATTTCCCACCGAGATAATCATGTTAAGGACTTGCTTCAAAAAACAGGAATCATACACCTGTTCACAGAAGTCGTTACTGCTGATAATGGCTTTGCGAGAAAACCAAATCCTCAGAGTATGCTTTATCTGAAAGAAAGCTACAAGTTAACTCAGGTTCTTGTAGTTGGAGATCGTGAAATAGATGTGCAAGCAGGTCAAGCAGCTGGTTTTGACACCTGTCTTGTCACTGGAAAAAAATCCTTAATGGAGATTGTAACGAATGACTGAAGAAACGAAAAATTTAGAAGAACTAGCAAAAGAATATGATGCCAGCCAGATCCAAGTTTTGGAAGGTTTGGAAGCGGTCCGTATGCGTCCAGGGATGTATATCGGATCAACGTCTAAAGAGGGATTACACCACCTTGTTTGGGAGATTGTTGATAACTCCATAGATGAAGCTTTAGCAGGTTTTGCTAGCCACATTGAAGTTTTTATCGAGAAGGATAATTCTATCACGGTTGTTGATGATGGTCGTGGGATTCCTGTTGGAATTCAAGAGAAAACAGGTCGTCCGGCCGTTGAAACGGTCTTCACGGTACTTCACGCAGGTGGTAAATTTGGCGGTGGCGGCTACAAGGTCTCTGGGGGACTCCACGGGGTAGGTTCATCTGTTGTTAATGCCTTATCAACTCAGTTGGATGTTAAGGTCTATAAAGATGGTAAGATTCACTATCAAGAGTACAAACGAGGTGTTGTTGTTGATGACTTGGCTGTCATCGGTGAAACAGACCGTCATGGTACAACGGTTCACTTCACGCCAGATCCAGAAATCTTTACAGAGACAACTATCTTCGAGTTTGATAAACTAGCGAAGCGTATTCAACAGTTGGCCTTCTTAAACAGAGGTTTGAAAATCTCACTCACGGATAAGCGTTCAGATATGGAGCAAGATAAGCATTATCACTATGAAGGTGGGATTGCTAGTTATGTTGAATTCATCAATGAAAACAAGGAAGCTATCTTTGAAACTCCAATCTATACAGATGGAGAGCTAGATGGTATTTCTGTTGAAGTGGCGATGCAGTACACAACAGGTTTCCATGAAAATGTGATGAGCTTTGCAAATAATATCCATACTCACGAGGGAGGAACACATGAGCAAGGTTTCAGAACAGCCTTGACACGTGTGGTCAATGATTACGCTCGTCAAAATCGTATATTAAAAGAAAAAGATGATAATTTGACAGGTGAGGATGTCCGTGAAGGGTTAACAGCTGTTATTTCAGTGAAGCACCCTAATCCACAGTTTGAAGGACAAACTAAGACAAAACTAGGTAACTCTGAGGTTGTTAAAATCACTAATCGCCTCTTTAGTGATGCTTTTAGTCGCTTCCTTTTGGAAAATCCTCAGATTGCACGTAAAATTGTTGAGAAAGGGATTTTGGCTTCTAAGGCTCGTATCGCAGCTAAGCGTGCACGTGAGGTGACTCGTAAGAAGTCAGGTCTTGAGATTTCAAACCTACCTGGAAAATTGGCGGATTGTTCATCTAATGATGCCAGCCAAAATGAGCTCTTCATCGTCGAAGGAGACTCAGCGGGAGGTTCAGCTAAGTCCGGTCGTAACCGAGAATTCCAAGCTATTTTGCCAATCCGTGGTAAAATCCTAAACGTGGAAAAAGCAACAATGGATAAAATTCTGGCCAATGAAGAAATCAGAAGTCTCTTTACTGCTATGGGGACTGGGTTTGGAGCTGACTTTGATGTGACAAAGAGCCGCTATCACAAACTAGTAATCATGACAGATGCTGATGTTGATGGTGCTCATATCCGTACACTCTTGTTAACCTTGATTTATCGCTTTATGCGTCCAGTCCTGGAAGCAGGCTACGTCTATATCGCTCAACCACCTATCTACGGTGTTAAGGTTGGTAGTGATATCAAAGAGTATATCCAGCCTGGTGTTGATCAGGAGAAGAAGCTTCAGGAAGCGATGGAACGCTACAGCGTAGGGCGCTCTAAGCCTACTGTGCAGCGTTATAAAGGTCTTGGTGAGATGGATGACCACCAACTTTGGGAGACAACTATGGACCCTGAAAATCGCTTAATGGCACGTGTGTCTGTGGATGATGCGGCTGAAGCAGATAAGATTTTCGATATGCTGATGGGTGATCGTGTAGAGCCTCGCCGTGAGTTTATCGAAGAGAATGCTGTCTATAGTACTCTGGATATCTAAAGAGATTAGAGCTGACTAATAAAAAGGGATGCATACTAGCTTTAAGTATGTTATAATCGTAACGTTATAGAAAAATACTGACGATACTAAAGAAATACAAGGAGATTGACATGTCTAGCGGAATTGTATTGCTCATCGTAGCGATAGTACTACTTGTCATCATCGCCTATCTCATTGGCGTAATTATACGAAAACGAAACGACTCATTGATTGAGAAGTTGGAAGAAAGAAAAGCAACTTTATTTGCGCTTCCTGTTGCAGATGAAATTGAGGCTGTTAAAGAACTTCATTTGATTGGACAGAGTCAATCCTCTTTTCGTGAATGGACTCAAAAATGGACAGATTTATCCTTAAATTCATTCACAGACATTGAAAATCACATTTTTGATGCTGAGCGTTTGAATGATGGGTTTAAGTTTATTCAAGCAAAACATGCGATTGACAATATTGAGAGTCAATTGGATGTTGTCGAAGAAGATATCTCAGCTATCCGTGATGCTCTGTCTATCCTCAGAGATCAGGAAGATAAAAATAGTGCACGCGTGAAGCATGCTTTAGATCTTTATGATGTCTTGCAAGAGGCTATCTCTAATGATGATTACAATTATGGCACTACCATGCCTGAAATTCAAAAGCAATTGAGAAATATCGAGACTGAATTTTCACAGTTTGTTACTTTGAACTCATCTGGAGATCCTGTAGAAGCAGCAGAAATTTTGGACCGTGCTGAGGAGCATACAATCGCTCTTGGACAAATTACAGAACGTGTTCCTGCGATTGTAGCTAAATTAGAAGATGACTTCCCCGATCAACTTGATGACTTGGAATCAGGCTATCGAAAACTGTTAGAGCAACACTATAATTTTAAAGAAACAAGTATTGAAAAACGTTTCCAGGAAATTCGTGAAGGGATTCGTACAACGTCAGAAGAGCTAGTAAGCTTAGACTTAGATAAAGCTATTTCTGAAAATGATGCTATTCAAGAAAAAATTGATTCTCTTTATGAGATTTTCGAGTTTGAAATCACAGCTCACAAGGCTGTCTCTCGAGATGCCAAGGTTTTACCATCTTACATAGATCACGCAAGAGAAAACAATGATAAATTAACATCAGAATTATCTCGCTTGACTAAGAGATACATCTTGAACGAGACAGATCATTTGAGTTTGGTATCCTTTGAAGAAGAGTTAGATGGTATGGTTGAGCATGTTTTGCCGCAGATTGAGCAACTTGACAACCAAACCAAACCATTTTCTATCTTGGAACTAGAGTTTGGCAAAGCATTGAAATCATTGGAGCGTATTGAAGAAGGTCAAATGGAAGTTTTCTCACACATCAAAGGGATTGAGAAAATTGAATCAGATGCACGTCAAAAATTAGATGACTACATCAATAAACTTCATACTATCAAACGCTATATGGAGAAACGTCATCTCCCAGGTATTCCTCAAGAATTCTTAAGTGTCTTCTTTACAACAAGTAATCAATTGGAGACCTTAATGGATGAGCTTAGCAAGGGGCGTATCAACATTGAAACTGTTGCTAAAATGACTGAAGTTTCGACGGTAGCCATCTCAAACCTTGAAGAAACTGCTTACCGTGTGGTGCAAAACGCTACCTTGACTGAGCAACTATTGCAGTACTCAAATCGTTATCGTAGCTTTGAGCAGAGTGTTCAAAATAGTTTTGAGCAGTCACTTCGACTATTTGAAGTAGATTACGACTATCAAGCGTCGTTTGATGTTATCTCGTATGCGCTTGAGACAGTTGAGCCTGGTGTAACAGATCGTTTTGTTACATCTTATGAAAAAACACGTGAAAAAATTCGATTTTAATTCGATAGAGTAAATAGAAAGGGGAGGTTGAAGACTTAATTCAACCTCTCTTTATTGTATAGAAATAGGGTGGGATAATGGATAATTTAAAAATAGTCTTATCTGAAAAACTTGGTGAAAAGACTACTAGCTACTCTGATGAATTAGTGAAAGATATGTTGGATCGTATAGGTCATCCAGATTGTGAGTTGAGGGATGACTTGATTTTTACAACTTTCGCTAAAGGTTTGCATCAAGAAGAATTTCGAGTGGATCAATTTTTGTATTTAGCTAATGCTGTTCTTGATAGAGATCTTTTAAGAGTTGGTTTAGGACAAGTAGGGGATTCGACTTTGACACGCTCTTTTACGTCTCTTTTAGTTTTTCTCCTCTTAACTTATCATTATGAGGAAAAAAGTCTTTATTTTGGCATTTTAGAAAAAAGGCACTTAGACTATTTTAAAATAGTTGGCCAGTCTTATCTTTCGTTAGAAAAGGATTTACGAGCTTTTTCTGAGTCTTATGGTTGGGTGCATGCTCCTGCTCATTTTGCAGACTATTATGCTATTTTCCTTTGTTATGAAGGTTTAGAAAAAGAAGAATGGGAGAATTTTCTGGATCAATTAGAACTTTTCTTTAAGAGAGAGAAGCATGTTTTCACAGCGGGAGAATCAGAACGCTTAGCACAACTTATTTATCGACCTTATTTAAAAGGGCAATTACCTCATCGTGTCTTGGTTGATTGGTTAAGGAATCTGGAATTCTCTAAGTTAGAGGCGACAGATTATATGGCATTTTTAAATTTTAGTCATTTTTTATCAGCTGTCTATATTGAAATGACTAATTGTCAGCAATTGGATGATGACTTAAAAGAAGTCATCTATCGATTAGTTACTATTTGGGAATAAGTACGAATTGAAGTGCCCCTAAAAAGTTGGACATTTAGTCTATGGTCTTAGCTCTGTATTACAGAAGATGGTCCTTTTTCTCTGATGGTTACCTCAAGTAAGATACTTCATAGCTAGTTTATAGGCCTCATCAATATATGAAATCTTAAAAAGATTTAGGTTAAGAAGTGAGGGGATTACTTTGGAAATTAAACAGAAGAAAGGAGGTTGGACTTTAGTCCAACCTCTTTGGTTTTTGGATAGAACAAAAGAATAGAAAGTTCTACAGGTTAACTGAGATACTATTTTTGGAGAGATTGATCAGATTTCAATTAAATTGTTAATGTGTTGATATGATTCTCGGATGTGGGGTGACTATCAGCGAAAAACGACTTTATGCTGAACACGGTAACTGATCAGAAAGAGGATGCTTTCTGTCAGAAATTTTGAGATAACAATGCCAAGTCCGATATTTAATAGTGATTGAATCATGACATAGTTACAGGCTAGTAGGATAGATGCTAGCAGACTATATTTTAAGAAGGAGCGAAAAATAGTTTGCTTAGTGTTAAAGACGAGTTTGGCATTGAGTAAGCACTGGCTACTAGCGCTTAGCAAACGAGCAATAATGACAGATAGGAGGAGATTATTACTAATCGACATCAGTAGGAATAAAAAGGTAACATCAATAATGGCTGCGATGATGGCGGAGCTTGAAAACTTTAAAAAAGGGCTGTAGATTCGAATGGAGTCTGCAATCGGTCTAAAGTGAGAACTTTTATTTTCTTCCAAATAGACCGTTTCTATGGGGACTTCAAGGATAGGATAGCCTGCTTTATTGGCTTCTAAAAGCATATTAAACTCATACTCAAACCGGTCTCCTTTTAGCTGGAGGAGCCAATCAAGAAGGTCTGTCGACACTGCTCGTAAACCAGTCTGTGTATCAGAGATACCTTGTCCTGTAACCAGTTTAAAGAGAAGAGCAGTTGTTTTGTTACCGAAGCGGCTTCTTGCAGGAACTTTTCCAACAAAGGAGCGACTTCCTAGGATAATCTGTCTTGGGTGTTTTTGGCTTACTTCAGCAACTTTTATAATATCTTTGATAAGGTGCTGCCCATCACTATCTACGGTGATGATTGGGGTGCTTTGGCTCTTATGGTCTTTGATAAAAGCGAAGGCTGTTTTTAGAGCAGCCCCTTTTCCTAGATTTTGAGGGTGTTCGAGAAGGTGTACACCTAGTTGGGCACACTGTTTAAAATAGTAATGATAACTAGCGCCACTACCGTCATTAACAAGAATAATATTGGCTTGAGGTAGTGCACGCCTGATGTCAGTTACGACTTGTACGAGTCTGTGATCGGGTTCATAGGATGGAATAATGATATACATAGATAGCTCCTTTCTCCTAGGCTCTTAGGTCTGATGGTTAAAATTGTCCTGGTCTATCACCAGCTCCAGGACCTCCTCCCATTCCACTGTTTCCAGTAGAGAGACTTGCAGTGATGGTTTCAGATTGGCTGCCAACAGAGATTGTGTAACTGTCACCTTCTTTGAGTCCTTGAACAGAAGCGACAACATTTGTGAAGTCTTTGTCAGCTGTGAAGGTCAGAACCTCATTGCCAGAGGAATCTTTTACAGAGATGGTATCACCAGCACTACCTGAAAGGGATGATGTTATGAGCGATGCTTGAGAAGAATCACTCGTAAATCCTTGTGCCATACCTGAAGATCCTGCAGCAATGATATTACCTCCCGTAATGGTACCAGTTCCATCGTAATCTAGGGCACCATTGCCGTCATTTGTTGGACCAGACACGTAGGTAGTTCCACCTGTAATTTCTAAATCACCATTTGAATCAAGGCCATCACCAGAAGCATTGACATGAATAGTACCTCCGTTGATGCTAATCTTGATATCATTACTTGTATCATTAGACGCATTGATTCCATCGTCGCTAGAGGTGATGTCAATGTTACCATCATTGATAGTGATGCTTGTTCCTTCAAGTCCTTCGTTGGATTCGCTGACGGTAATATTGCCACTATCAATCACCAGAGCGTTAGAGGCATGAATGCCATCATCTCCTGCAGTTATGGATAGCGTGGCATCATCGATGAAGATATTGCCTTTATCGGATTCGGTGTCATTGTCAGAATGTAAGCCATCTTCGTCAGCTTGAATGGTTAGTTTGGCTTTTGTGATATTCAAGGCATCGTTGGCACTGATCCCATGTTTTTTAGACTTTATAGTGAGAGTTCCACCAGCGATGCGAACATCATCATTTCCTTTGATGGCATTGTTATAGTTGCCTTCGACAGATAGGCTACCGCTACCATTGATGGTTAAATCGTCTTTTGAATAAATAGCAGCCGATGCGTCTGTATCGCTATGATTGCTACTGTCAGAAATGCTGTTTGTAGTTCCTTCTGCCAGAGTGATCAGTGTCTTTTTAGCAGAATCAACTTTGATAGCAGCATTATCTCCAGTCATTGTAGCACCATTAAGAACCAGTTGTACTTTATCGCTGTCTGCAGCTTGAACGACAATCTGAACATTTTCAGAACTACCTGAAATGAGGTAACTACCGCCTTTGGTGATAGTTACCGTTGAGCCAGACACAGAAACACCATCTCCGGAAACAGTAGCAGTACTGCCATTTAATGAGATTGTGCTACTCGTATTTTTATCGTAGCTACTATCAGTGTCCTCATCGTTAAAGTAGTCAGAGTTAATCGTTTGACTATTGGAAGAACTTGACGAACTCTTTGATGATGAGCTAGTGATTGATGAACTTGTCGTACTGCTTTGACTGTTGCTTGTTTGTGTGCAGGCTGTCATTAGTGTGAGCGATGTCGCACAAACAAGCAGTAGGTTTAAGGTTGATTTCTTTGTTATTTTCATAAGATTTTCCTCGTCTATTTTTTAGTTACTCCTATCATACGGACTTGGACTGAAAAAATTCTGAAAGAAATCTAAAATATTTCTGAAAGTAAATGAGACTGTTTTAATAATAAAGAAATTCTTAAGAAATCTTACCTATACTTTGAAAAAGCGCTAGAGTTGCTCTAGTTTCTAAAAAATGATTTAAAAGGAGTCTATCTATGACAAAACCACTTGAAACAAGATTTAAACGTATTGAGAGCAAGTACGTAGTCCCCAAAGACCTTTTACCTGAGCTTCTTGAGGACTTGCGTCACTATCTTGTGGAAGATGACTACCCAAGGTCAACTATTAGTAATGTTTATTTTGATAATGATGATTTTGAAGTCATTCAGGATGCTATGGCTCATCGTAATGGTCGTGAAAAGTTACGAATGAGAACTTATGAAGAAAATCCTACAGAAGCTAGTCAAGTCTTTTTGGAAATTAAGAAGAAAGATCAAGATGGGGTTGGGCATAAGTACCGTATGGTAGCGACACAAAAAGAGTGTGTGGATTGGTTACTCGCTGGCTCGTCCAGATTAAAAGAAGTTGATCCAGCCTTGGCTGAAGAAATCGCAAGCCTCCATGAGCGTTATGGCAGTCTCAAACCTATAATGTTTATTTCTTATAATCGTTTTTCAATGAAGGAAAAACAGCATATCAAAGGTCAGGGAAAGGTTCGTGTTACCATCGATCAGGACTTGGTCTATCGTGATAAGAATGTTTCTTTACTGGAAGGACGTTATGGCAATCCTCTTTTAGATGAAGACTATGTCATTATGGAAGTTAAATCTCCTGGTGAGCAACCGCAGTGGTTGGAGGATATTCTGAACACTTACGGCTTGACTAGAGGGAAATTTTCAAAATACAGCACTGCCTACCGTAAATCTCGAGGGATTGCTAGCTTAGTCTCAGAGAGGTAGTTAGTATGTCAGGACAATTATTTAACAGTGTCTTTAAGACAACGACTAGCCAAGTCAATGCTGGTATGCTCGCTTTAGCCTTACTAGTTAGTTTGGCCTTGGGATTTGTCTTGAGTTGGATCTACAAGTATCGTAGCTTTTATACGAGAGAGTTTGTCATTACCTTGACCCTCTTACCGAGTTTGATGACAATGATTATCTTTTTGGTCAATGGTAACCTAGGAACAGGCGTAGCTGTAGCTGGAGCATTTGGACTTGTTCGCTTTCGCTCAGCGACCAGTGGTTCTCGTGAACTGCTAGCTATCTTTTTGGCAATGATTGTCGGTTTGGCATCTGGGATGGGTTATCTGACCTTGAGTATTGTCTTGATTTTCGGTATTTGTTCGGTTTGGTTTTGCTTGGAAAAATGGCAGAGCTATTCAACGCATCAGACGAGACGCTTACTGACGCTGACATCAGAGTGGACGGAGCAGTTGGAAGAAACGATTCAAAAACAATTACAAGACTACTGTGTCGATTATGATCTCCTAACAGTAGCAACCAGTGCGACTGGGCAGTCTGTCAAATTGATTTATGAAGTCGAAATGAAGGCTAAGGTGACTGACTTGCAACTGACCCAAGCCCTGCTTAGCCGTTTGGAACAAACGGATATCAAGTTGACAAAACAAGGCAAAAAGAAGAAAAACCTATAATCTATCTAAGATACTTTCATTACGATGAAGGTATCTTTTAATTATGGTCAGAAAGGTGAGTAATGACTTTCAAACATAACCTATTTCAAGTTCGTAACGAAAGCATAGGCTTGTTAGATACAATGGGGATTACAGGACATGATTGTTTGCCGAATTTCGTTATACAACTTCTAGGGAGTAACAATTAGAGGTAGGATTTATCTTTTACTTTAGAATAGTTTGGAGAAATAAAGCGCTAAAAAAACCTTTCTTCTATCTGATAAGAGTTCATGATTGCTCTTATGTGATAGAAAAAAGGTTGGATAATTGTTACTAGGATTTAGTTTGCTTTTTTGATAGCTCCCAAGAGACTGAGTAGAAGAAAGACTGCAGCAACATACCAATAGGGAGAATCAATAGTGGTGGTACGACCTGACACTTCAACGATTCCCTTGATCAGGCAGGCGCTTGCTAGAATGGCTAAGCTGGTATTAAAGGTTAACAGAGAAAAGCGGTGCCTTAACCAAGAGAGCTTAAATTGAGTGAGGTAGCAAAATAAACAGCCAGCTAGAGGAACCAGAAACATCAATCTCATGTAGGGAGAAGACTCTCCGTAACTAAATTGTTCGTAGATCATTGTAAAGAGGATACTGACTATGGTGAGTCCCAAGTAAATGAGACTTCCTTTGCGACTTATTTTTTCAGTAACCGATGTAAACACTGTCACTCACCGCCCTTTCTGAGATAGTATTACCATTTGTGGTAGGTTTATTGATGATTTGTCCGTTAAAGTACATTGTTGATGAGCCACCACCGTCCAAATTATAAGCAGTTGTCACACCGTAAGATTGCATGATTTCTGCCATTTCATAAAGTGTTAGACCAGAGGATTCGCTGGTTCGTCCATCTGAGACAATGACAATATAATGGAGACTGCCGTCATCTGTTTGGATAATACCGATAGCTGTTCGAGGGTTTTCTGCCATAGCTTGACCAACTTCCTCGGACTCAGAAATCGCAATCTGTCCATTTTTTACAAGAGTTGGACCAAAGGCGAAAGTATTGACGACTCCAGAATCAATCAAGTCTTGTGTACTAGTGTCACTTTCATTAAAGGTTTCAAAATGCCCATCAGAATAAATGGCGAGGTCCTCGTAGTCGCTCGAGCGAGTCGTACTACGGTAAACGGTACCGTTTTTAATCACATATCCTGATTGGTTGGCACCGTAGTAATCACCATTGATGGCAAAGATGGCATTATTAGCACTTGCCATACTTGATGTCGTTTCGGTGATGTTTGTTCCGTAGGTATTTTGAGCCAAGGCTGTCTTTAGATAGCTAGCATCACTCAAGGTAATATCAGCAACATAGTAGGTTGTATCTGATGTTTTGTTGGTTGAGATGTTGATTGAGATATTGTCATCCTTGTAGCTAGAGTCAGTCTTGGTGACTGTACCTGTGGAGGTGCTTGCCGTTGAGGTTTGGCTAGTAGTGGTTGTGACCTTGGACACTGCCTGAGGCAGGACAAACACTTTTAAGAGTGAATAAGTATTTGCTCCTATTAAACAAAGTGTCACTAGCATGGCATAGAGGTGCCGTTTGATAACTTTCATAAGTATCCTCCTGTCTTATAGTAGTTTGATTTTATCAAAGCTATATAAAAGTTAGCTTAATTTTAGGGATTGTGAGATATAGGAGGAAAAATGTTTATTACCGCTTGCAATTTTCAGAATTTTCAAGTAAAATAGATTTAAAATTGAAAGCGATGATAGAAACGGTCTAAGACAACAGACAGAGAGTGCTGAGCGGTGAGAAGGCATGCAATCCTTAGATTACACATTCTTGAGTGCACATGCAAAATCATTGGTGAGAGTAGTGTGTGACGGGTGGTTCCGTTAAAGACTGTGACTTAATCAAGTCCTAGAGGGTTTTCTGGGTGACCAGAAGACTAAATGAAGGTGGAACCACGTGAAAACGTCCTGACAGAGAGTGAGAACTTTTTGTGAGGGCGTTTTTTCTATCAGAAAAAGCAAGAAAGGAAGACAGACAAAGATGTTAAAAGGACTACGCCAAATCGATCCCTATGTGGCTGGGAGTCAACCAGCTGAAAAAAATATAATCAAGCTAAATACCAATGAAAATGCTTATGGACCAAGTCCCCTTGTCCATCAGGTCTTAAAAGACTTTGATGCTAGTGATTTGAGGAAGTATTCCACCTTGGATCAGGCGGCCTTGTGTCAGCTTTTAGCAGAAAATCTCGGTGTTTCAGCAGATCAAATTATTGTTGGAAATGGGTCAGATGATATTCTTTCGATGGCTTTTCTGGCTTTCTTTAACAGCGACGATCCGATTCTTTTTCCAGATTTGACTTATGGTTTTTACAAGGTCTGGGCAGATCTCTATCACGTCAACTATCATGAGATTCCTCTCAATGACAAATTTGAAATCGTAACGGAGGATTACATAGCTGATAATGGAGGCATTATCATCACCAATCCTAATGCTCCGACAGGCATCTATAAATCTCTGGATGAGATTGATCGTATCGTCAAGGCTAATCAAGACGTGGTGGTTGTCATTGACGAGGCCTACATCAATTTCGGTGGACAGACAGCCCTGCCTTTGCTCGATAAATACGACAATGTCTTTATCACACGAACATTTTCGAAAGATGCCTCTTTAGCAGGACTTCGTGTCGGTTATGGTATCGGTTCGCCCCAACTGATGGCAGTCATCAATGCTGTTAAAAATTCGGTCAACCCTTACAACGTTAATCTCTTGTCTGAAGCACTGGCAAAAGCAGCCGTCCAGTCGTGGGATTACTACGAAGACACTTGCGCAAAGATCAGTAAGACAAGGGATTGGTTTGCAGGAGAATTGCAAAAGCTAGGCTTTGATGTTTTGCCTTCTAAGACTAATTTTCTCTTAGTAGAGCCAGAGACGGTCTCTGCGGAAGCTCTTTTCCACAAACTCCAAGAAAGAAAGATTTATGTCCGCTTTTTCCCAAAAGTCGACAGAATTAAGAATAAATTGCGTATTTCAATTGGAACCCAAGATGAGATGGAAACTGTATTAACTGTTATTAAGGAAGCTAGCCTATGAAAAAAACAACCTTACCAGTAGGCATGCACGATAAATTGTTCAAGCGTGCCTATACCATGTACCAGATTGAGCGTCGTATTAGCGACCTCTTGATTGCATCAGGATTTAACCGTATCGAGACACCAACCTTGGAGCATTTTCAAGTTTTTGGTGATGAGCTTGACAGTAGTCACTACCATTTGTTTGATCAGCAAGGGGAATTGCTGAGCCTCAGACCTGATATTACTAGTCAGATTGGTCGTGTCATTGCATCGACGCGTGTGCAGACCCCTATCAAATTTTCTTACTCAGGAAAGGTTTTCAACTACAATGAAGAGAACCGTGGTCTTTCAAATGAACACACTCAAGCGGGTGTCGAAATCGTCGGTTATCCTGTTCAGTCTGCCATGATTGAAGCCATTCAATCCGCTAAGGCAGCCTTAGATGCTGCAGGTGTACAAAACTATCAATTTGAACTATCGCACGCCATCATCTTACAAGAAATTTTTGAGACACTTAATCTAGACAAGTCTGAATCTGATAGACTAGCAGAGCTGATTCGTGATAAATCTATAACAGGTCTCAATGAATTTACCAAAAAGCACCCATCTGAGTTTGATGCCCTTATTCAAAATCTGCCTTTCTTGTTTGGAGAAACAAAAGCAGTCTTAAGTAAGGCACGTCAGCTAGTGCGAAATGAACGTATTTTGACAGCCTTGGATAGCTTAGAGGTCTTGACAACAGCAGTAGCTGACATTCTTGAGGAAACGACGCTTGACTTGGCTCAGCTGTCAAGCATGCCCTATTATACCGGCATGATGTTCAAGGTTTTTGGTGAAAATGTCCCTGACGCTTTTGTATCTGGTGGTCGCTATGACAAGCTCTTTGAACGTTTTGGAGCTAAGGAATTGACTGCTGTGGGCTGGGCGATTGACATTGACTCAGTTTATCAGGCGGTTCACGATACCATCGCTTATGGAGGTGCAAGTTATGACAAGTAATCAAATCACAATTGCTCTGACCAAGGGGCGTATTGAGAAGGATGCTGTTGCTCTTTTTGAAAAAGCTGGCTTTGATATGTCCTTTATGGCTGACAAGGGCAGAAACTTGATTTTTGAAAGTCCAGATAAAAAATTCCGTTTTCTTCTAGTTAAGGCACCTGATGTCACAACCTATGTCCGCCATGGCGTTGCAGACATTGGTGTGGTTGGTAAGGATGTTTTGGTGGAGCATCCGACAGGCTACTTGGAGATGTTGGACTTGAACTTTGGGCTCTGCAAATTCTCAGTCGCCTCAACAGAGGACTACAATCCAGATGACCATAAGCGTAAGCGTATTGCGACCAAATACCCAACCATTGCACGTCAGCATTTTAATCAAAAAGGTGAGGACGTGGAAATCATCTCTATTCAAGGAAGTGTTGAAATCGCTCCTGTTATTGGTTTGGCGGATGCTATTGTCGATATCGTCGAAACAGGTTCAACGCTAGTCGCAAACGGGCTTAAGGTTTACGAGGATATTTGCCGCATCTCAGCCCGTATGATTGTCAATAAGGCAGCGCTTAAAAATAATGCAGAGCTTTCGCCTTTTATCCGCAAGATTGAAGCTATCGTAGGAAATGAGGAGGTACCTTTCAAATGAAACGTTTAACAGGAACTAACGAAGAAATCTCAGCTATCTTGTACCAAGAGCAGCTAGAATTATCAAAAGAAAATCTCAATGTCGAAGAAACAGTCCGTGACATTATTGAAGAGGTGAAAAAGCGTGGCGACGAGGCTTTGCGAGATTACTCCCTCCAGTTTGACAAGATTGAACTAGATAGCCTTGAGGTCAGTCAGGATTTGATTGATCAAGCCTTTGATGAGGTTGAGCCAGCTGTTCTTTCAGCCCTTGAAAATGCCAAAGCCAATATTGAGTCTTATCACCGTCAGCAGCTTGAAACAGGCTTTGAAGACCAACCGTCAGCAGGTGTTATCCGAGGTCAGCTCATTCGTCCTATTGATAAGGTTGGGGTCTATGTGCCTGGTGGAACGGCAGCCTATCCGTCATCGGTTCTCATGAATGTCATTCCTGCCAAGATTGCTGGCGTCAAAGAAATCATCATGATCACACCACCGCAAGAGCACTTTGTGCCAGCCATTTTGGTGGCAGCTAAGTTGGCAGGTGTGGATAAAATCTACCAAGTCGGTGGTGCTCAAGGGGTTGCTGCCTTGGCTTATGGGACTGAGACCATTCCACAGGTGGATAAAATCACTGGACCTGGTAATATCTTTGTAGCGACAGCCAAAAAGCAAGTCTTTGGTATCGTTGGGATTGACATGATTGCTGGACCTTCTGAGATTGGGGTGATTGCTGATGCTTCAGCCAATGCCAAGTATGTGGCAGCAGATCTCCTTTCCCAAGCAGAACACGATGTGCGTGCAAGAGCGATTTTGGTGACCGATTCAGAAGAATTAGCTGACTCTGTCGAGATTGAAATCGAACGTCAACTCAAGGAGCTTCCTCGAGAAACTATCGCTAGACCTTCGGTGGAAAACAACGGTCGTATCATCATTGCAGAAAATATTGAGGACATGTTTGACCTCATGAACAAGGTGGCGCCAGAACATTTGGAAATTGCCATGGACAATGCCTATGATTACTTGGACAAGGTGCAGAATGCAGGGTCTATCTTCCTCGGTCACTACACATCCGAGCCAATCGGAGACTACTACGCAGGTGCTAACCACGTTCTTCCAACAACAGCAACTAGCCGTTTTTCATCTGCTCTAGGCGTACACGATTTTATCAAACGCATCCAGTACACGCAATACGATAAGGTAGCCGTCAATGCTGCTGAAAAAGACATCACAACCCTAGCCTACGCAGAAGGTCTGCAGGCACACGCCAAAGCAATCGAGGTGAGAAATGACAAGAACTAAAGGACTTTTGGTCATGGATGTGGACTCAACCCTCGTCCAAGAAGAGGTGATTGACCTCCTAGGAGAAGAAGCAGGCGTTGGCGAGAAAGTCGCTCAAATCACAGAACGTGCCATGCGTGGTGAATTAGACTTCAAAGAAGCCTTGGATGAGCGTGTCGCAACCCTAGCAGGACTATCAGAAGAAATTTTCGACAAGGTTTACAAACGTATCCATTTTAACAAGGGTGCCAAGGAATTAGTCGCAGAACTCCACAAGCGTGGCTACAAGGTAGGACTAGTATCAGGAGGATTCCATGAAACCGTTGACCGACTGGCCAAAGAAGCAGGGGTGGACTACGTTAAAGCCAATCATTTAGAAGTCAAAGATGGCAAGCTAACAGGAAAAGTCTATGGCGACATCGTGACCAAAGATGTCAAAGTCCAAAAATTGAAAGAATGGGCTGCTGAAAATGAGCTAGAGCTGACAGATACCATTGCCATGGGAGACGGAGCTAACGACCTACCAATGATTCAGACAGCAGGAATCGGGATCGCCTTCTGTGCCAAACCAATTGTGCGTGAGCAAGCCCCTTACCAAATCACAGAACCAGACCTTTACCAAGTGATTAAGATTTTAGATGAGGTGATAAAATGAGACAAGCAAGTATTGAACGTAATACCTTTGAAACAAAAATTAAACTCTCTTTGAATTTAGATGCCCAAGAACCAGTTGATATCGATACTGGCGTTGGCTTTTTTGACCACATGTTGACCTTGTTTGCCCGCCACAGCCGTATTTCTCTTGTGGTTAAGGCAGACGGTGACCTTCATGTGGATAGCCACCACACGGTTGAAGACGTCGGCATCGTTCTTGGTCAAGCTATCCGCGAGGCACTGGGTGACAAGGCTGGTATCAACCGTTACGGCACAGCCTTTGTGCCTATGGATGAGACATTAGGTATGTCTAGCCTCGACTTGTCAGGCCGCTCTTACCTAGTCTTTGACTGTGAGTTTGATAATCCAAAATTAGGCAATTTTGACACAGAGTTGGTCGAGGAATTCTTCCAAGCCCTTGCTTTCAACGTACAGATGAATCTGCACTTGAAAATCTTACACGGTAAAAATAATCACCACAAGTCAGAAAGTCTTTTCAAAGCTACTGGTCGCGCACTCCGCGAAGCCATTACCATCAACCCAGAAATTCACGGTGTCAACTCAACTAAAGGCATGCTCTAAGAGGAGGTTCTATGATTATTGTCATTGATTACGATGCGGGTAATACTGCAAATGTCCTGCGTGCCCTATCTAAGATTGGTGTCCAAGCAGAGCTCTCTGCTGACAGCAATAAAATCTTAGCTGCCTCTGGCTTGATTTTACCAGGTGTTGGGGCTTACCCAGCAGCAATGGCAGAGCTGGAAAACCGTGGTTTGGTGTCAGTTATCAAGGAAGCCGTTGCCAAAGGAACACCACTTTTAGGCATCTGCCTAGGCATGCAAATCTTGACAGAGACAGGACTCGAGCACACAGAGACAAAAGGTCTAGGTTTTATCCCAGGCACTTGTCGTCCTATCCCAGCCCAGCCAGATAAGCCAGTTCCTCACATGGGTTGGAACAATCTGGATGTTCAAAACGAGACGGCTCTGACAGACGGTTTACAGGACCAATCCGTCTATTTTGTGCACAGCTATTTTACAGATGTCCCAGAAGGCTACATCGACGTGACAGCAGACTACTCCATCAAAGTGCCGGCCATGATTCACAGAGATAATGTCTATGGTGCTCAGTTCCACCCTGAAAAATCAGGGGACACAGGACTTGGTATTTTGAAACGCTTTGTCGATTTGTGTGACTGATTCTAAGAGAGAGCTCAGTTACGTTTCAAACAAAAAGAATAAAAAAGAAAGGGGAGTTCAGTCGGAATTTTTCGAACTGAACCCGTGCTGATTTCCTATTTTCATAGGGATTTCTTAAGGCACTTGGTATCTTATTATGCAAATTCTTCCTGCTATTGATATTAAAGACGGACAGGCTGTTCGTTTGTTTAAAGGAGATTTCAACCAAAAAACGGTTGTTAATCCTGATGTTTTAGCCCAAGCTCGCCTCTTTGCGGATGCTGGCATTGAGTTTATTCATGTGGTGGATTTGGACGGTGCTTTAGATGGTAAAGCGACCAATCGTGACTTGATTGCTGCGCTTAAAGTAGCGACTGGTCTGGGGGTTGAGGTCGGCGGAGGCATCCGTACACTGGAGCAGATTGAAGATTACCTCGCTGTTGGAATTGACCGTGTCATCATCGGTTCCATGGCAGTCAAGAACCCTGCTTTTGTCAAAGCTGCTCTTGAAAAATTCGGTGCCCAGCATATCGTGGTTGGGATTGATGCCAAGGCAGGCTTTGTTGCCACAGAAGGTTGGCTTGAGACAAGCACGGTTGATTACATCAGCCTTGCCAAAGAGATGGAAAAAATGGGTGTGGAACTCTTCGTTTACACAGATGTTGATCGAGACGGCACCCTAACAGGACCAAATGTTGAGCACTACCAACGTTTGGTGGCAGAATTGAGCACTTCTAAAGTCATCGCCTCAGGCGGTATTGCAGAGCTCAGCGATTTGACCAAACTCCAAGAAATCGGCGTCGCTGGTACCATTGTCGGCAAAGCCTACTACAATGGCAATATTTCCCTTGATCAACTCAAGGCTTTCGGAGGCTAGACTATGCTTAAAAAACGCATTATTCCCTGTCTGGATGTTAAGGATGGGCGTGTGGTCAAAGGGGTTAATTTTGTCAATTTGACAGATGTGGGTGACCCTGTTGACTCAGCGCGTGCTTACTATGAGGCTGGTTGCGATGAGCTAGTCTTCCTTGATATTACAGCGACTCACGAAGAACGTGACACAACTGTTGAGATGGTCAAGCGTGTCGCAGACCAAGTCTTCATTCCATTCACCGTAGGTGGCGGTATTCGCTCAGTTGAGGACATGAATAAGATGCTCAAGGCCGGTGCCGATAAGGTTGCGGTTAATTCCTCAGCCGTTGCCAATCCTCAACTCATCAAAGACTGCTCTGAAAAATTCGGTAACCAGTGTGTAGTAGCTGCCATTGATGCTCGTAAGGAGGCAGATGGCTCTTGGCATGTCTATGTGGCTGGTGGTCGAAAGGATACCGGCAAGGACTTGATTGCCTGGGCCAAGGAAGTTGTCAGCCTAGGCGCAGGGGAGATTCTTCTGACTTCCATGGACAAAGACGGCACCAAGTCTGGTTTTGATTTGGACATGCTAAACGCTGTTGCTAGCGTCGTTGATGTGCCGATCATCGCTTCTGGCGGTGCTGGCAATATCGACCACATGGTGGAGGTTTTTGAGAAGACCCCTGCGACTGGAGCCTTGGCAGCCTCTATTTTCCACTTTGGAGAAGTTGCTATCGCAGATACTAAGAAAGCCATGGCTGCCGCTGGTCAGGAGGTGAGACTGTGACAGATACGACCTTGGATTTTGCGAAGCAGGACGGCTTAGTCCCTGTTATCGTGACTGACCATGAGACAGGACAAGTCCTCATGCTAGCCTACATGAATGAAGAATCTTATAAGCTCACACTTGAGACCAAACAGATGCACTACTGGAGCCGTTCACGAAATGAACTATGGCACAAGGGAGCGACCTCAGGTCACTACCAGCATGTCAAAAGTATCAAAACAGACTGTGACCGAGATACCCTCCTCATCTCAGTAGAACAAGAAGGAGCTGCCTGCCATACAGGTGCTTACTCTTGTTTCTTCGAGGAGATCTTGTAAAAAGCTTTATGCCCTTTGTATCATAAATCAGGAGAAAATCATGCTAGAAACGCTTTATAAAGAAGCCTTGGATCGTAAAAACAATCCTAAAGAAGGCTCATACACCAACTACCTTTTTGACAAAGGTTTAGATAAAATTTTGAAAAAAGTCGGCGAAGAAGCAACAGAAGTTGTCATCGGAGCTAAAAATGCTGACAAGGACGAAATTGCTAACGAAACAGCCGACGTCCTCTATCACTTGGCTGTTATGCTAGTTGAGACAGGCGTGACGATCGAAGATGTCAATGCTGTCCTCCAAGCTCGCCAAGGCAAACAATCAAACGTTCACGACAGACCAGAAGTGACAGAATATTAAAAAAAGACTATCCTAAAAGGCTTAAATAACAAGTCAAAAAACTTGTCAAATAGCAATAAGGATAGTTTTTTAATTTTCGAAAAATACTAAAAAATAAACTGAAAACGCTTGAAAGAGCCAGCAGAAGAGAGTAGAATAAGGGTATGAAAAAAAGCACCGAATCGGTGCTCACTTTTTCAAGTTGAATACGGACTGGATTAAAAATCACTGCCTTATTTTAACGCGCTGTGCTGTTTCGAATAGTTCCAACAAGATTATTATATGTTAATTTAGTGTAATAATCAAGTGAAATATAAAAAGCAGTAAACTTTTAAAAGTGATGGTTTTATAATGGTTAATACAAAAGGAGATATATGATGAAGAAACCTTACTCAATAGGACTTGATATTGGAACTAATTCTGTAGGTTGGAGTATCATTACAGATGATTACAAGGTACCTACCAAGAAAATGAAAGTTTTGGGAGATACCGATAGAAAATATATCAAGAAAAATCTCATTGGAGCTCTACTTTTTGATGGAGGAAATACTGCTGCAGATAGAAGACTGAAGCGTACTGCTCGCCGTCGCTACACTCGCCGTCGTAATCGACTTCTCTATTTACAAGAGATTTTTTCTCAAGAAATCAACAAAGTAGATTCTGCTTTCTTTCATCGTTTAGAAGATTCTTTTCTTGTGGAAGACGAAAAAAGAGGAAGCAAGTATCCTATTTTTGCGACTCTTCAGGAAGAGAAGGATTATCATGAAAAATTCCCTACAATCTATCATTTGAGAAAAGAATTAGCTGATAAGAACGAAAAAGCAGATCTTCGTCTTGTTTACCTGACTTTAGCTCACATAATCAAGTATCGAGGACACTTTCTGATTGAAGATGATCGTTTTGATGTTAGAAATACAGATATAAAAAAACAATATCAAAATTTTCTAGAGCTTTTTGACACAAGATTTGAAAATAGTGACTTACTATCTCAAAATGTTGATGTTGAAGAAATTTTAACAGATAAGATTAGCAAGTCTGCGAAAAGAGAGCAGATTCTAGCAAAATACCCTTTAGAAAAATCAACTGGAATTTTTGCAGAATTTTTAAAATTGATTGTTGGAAATAAAGCGGATTTTAGAAAGCACTTTAATTTGGATGAAAAAGCTCCGTTACAATTTGGAATAGATACTTATGATGAGGATTTAGAAACACTTCTTGGACAGATTGGAGATGAGTTTTCAGATTTATTTTCTGTTGCTAAACAATTATATGACAGTATTCTTTTAGCTGGGATTTTAACTGTTACAGATTCCAGTACTAAGGCGCCTTTGTCTGCTTCAATGGTTGGAAGATACGATGATCATAGATCTGATTTAGAGAGACTAAAACAATTTGTCAAAAAAGTTTTGCCAGAAAAGTATCAAGAGGTTTTCTCAGATGAAACTAAAGCTGGTTATGCTGGCTATATCGATGGTAAGACAAGCCAAGAGGAGTTTTATAACTATTTATCGAAATTGTTGGCTAAGCAAGAAGGGAGTGAGTATTTTCTCAACAAGATTAAGAGCGAGAACTTTTTGAGAAAACAACGTACTTTTGATAATGGATCTATTCCACACCAAGTTCATTTGACTGAGTTAAGAGCTATTATTCGACGTCAATCTGAATATTATCCGTTCTTGAAAGAAAATCAAACTAAGATTGAGCAAATCTTTACTTTTAGAATCCCATACTATGTTGGACCGTTGGCACGAGGAAATAGTGATTTTGCATGGATACATCGTAAATCTGATGAAGCCATTCGTCCTTGGAATTTTGATGAGTTGGTCGATAAAGAATCTTCTGCAGAGGCGTTTATTTATCGTATGACCAACAACGATCTCTACCTCCCTGAAGAGAAGGTGTTGCCAAAACATAGTCTTATTTATGAAAAATTTACGGTTTATAATGAATTAACAAAAGTAAGATATATAACAGAACAAGGTAAAAGTGATTACTTTGATGCTAATTTAAAACAAGAAATTTTTGACGGAGTATTCAGAGAACATCGTAAGGTTACAAAAGAAAAATTGCTAGATTACCTATCTAGGGAATTTGATGAATTTAGAATCGTCGATATTACTGGACTGGATAAGGAAAATAAATCTTTCAATGCTTCGTTGAGTACTTATCATGACCTCAAAAAAATACTAGATAAGGAATTCCTTGATAATCCAGATAATGAGACTATTTTAGAAGATATTGTTCAGACGCTAACATTGTTTGAAGATAGAGAAATGATTAAGAAGCGTCTAGAGAAGTATCGTCCTCTTTTTTCAGAGGCTCAGCTAAAGAAACTCTATCGCCGTCACTATACAGGCTGGGGGAGATTATCTGTTAAGTTGATTAATGGTATTCGTGATAAGCAAAGTGGCAAGACAATATTGGAGTATCTTATTGATGATGGAACAGCAAATCGTAATTTTATGCAACTAATCAATGATAATGGTCTATTGTTTAAGTCTATCATCAGTAAAGCACAGGTGGGTAATCACTCAGGTTATTTGAAAGAAGCTGTGAGTGACCTTGCTGGTAGCCCTGCTATTAAAAAGGGAATTTTACAAAGTTTGAAGATTGTTGATGAGCTTATTAAGGTGATGGGATATAATCCAGAACAAATTGTGGTTGAGATGGCGCGTGAAAACCAAACAACAGCTAAAGGACGTCGTAACTCTCAACAACGTTACAAACTTCTTGAAGATGGGATTAAAAATTTAGCTAGCGACTTAAATAGCAATATTTTAAAGGACTATCCAACAGACAATCAAGCCTTACAAAATGAAAGACTTTATCTTTATTACCTACAAAATGGTAGAGATATGTACACTGGGGAAGCTCTAGATATTGATAATTTAAGTCAATATGACATAGACCACATCATCCCTCAAGCATTTATTAAAGATGATTCTATTGATAATAAGGTATTGGTTTCTTCTGCAAAAAACAGAGGAAAATCTGACGATGTTCCAAGTATTGATATTGTCAAATCTCAAAAAGTATTCTGGAAGCACTTACAGAATGCTAAGCTAATTAGTCAACGCAAGTATGATAATTTGACGAAAGCAGAACGTGGGGGATTAACTCCTGATGATAAGGCAAGATTCATTCAACGCCAGTTGGTTGAAACGCGTCAGATTACAAAACATGTGGCACGTCTTCTAGATGAGCGGTTTAATAATGAAGTTGATGAAAATAATAAACCTGTTCGCAAGGTCAAAATCATAACCTTAAAATCAAATTTAGTATCAACTTTCCGTAAAGAGTTTGGATTTTACAAGATTCGTGAAGTCAATGATTACCACCACGCACATGATGCTTACCTCAATGCAGTAGTAGCGAAAGCCATTCTAACCAAATACCCACAACTAGAGCCTGAATTTGTTTATGGTGACTATCCTAAATATAATAGTTACAAAACTCGTAAATCTGCAACAGAAAAACTATTTTTCTATTCAAATATCATGAATTTCTTTAAAACAAAAGTGACTTTAGCAGATGGAACCGAAGTTAAAAGAGATATCATTGAAGTCAATAAAGAAACTGGAGAAATTGTCTGGGATAAGGAAAGACACTTTGCGATAGTGAGAAAAGTGCTATCGTACCCTCAGGTCAATATTGTGAAGAAAACAGAGATTCAGACAGGTGGATTCTCTAAGGAATCTATTTTGGCACACGGTAATTCTGATAAGTTGATTCCGAGAAAAACAAAAGATGTCTTTTTAGATACTAAGAAATATGGTGGTTTTGATAGTCCCGTAGGTGCTTATTCTGTTTTATTTGTAGCAGATATCAAAAAAGGGAAAACACAAAAACTTAAGACAACTAAGGATATTATAGGTATAACTATTATGGAGAGAGAAAGATTTGAAAGAAATCCATCTGCTTTCCTTGAATCAAAAGGATATTTCAATGTTAGAGATGAAAAATTGATTATTTTACCTAAGTATAGCTTATTTGAATTAGAAAGTGGTCGCCGTCGATTGTTGGCTAGTGCTGGTGAGCTACAAAAAGGAAATGAATTAGCGATACCAACTCAGTTTGTGAAGTTTTTATATCTTGCTAGTCATTATTATAATTTGAAAGGTAAAGCTGAGGAAATTGAGCAGAAGAGGAATTATGTTGACCAACATATATCTTATTTTGATGATATCCTTCAATTAATCAATGATTTTTCAAATCGTGTTATCTTGGCAGATGCAAAATTAAAACAAATTAACGGTCTTTATCAAGATAATAAGGACTGTTTGAAAGTGGATGAATTAGCCCAAAATATTATTACTTTGTTTACATTTACTAGTTTAGGGGCACCGGCAGCATTTAGATTTTTTGATAAATCAATTGATAGGAAGCGTTATACGTCGACTAGAGAGATACTTGATGCAACTCTAATCCACCAATCTATTACAGGACTTTACGAAACACGTATTGATTTGAGTAAATTAGGAGAGTAATATGGCGGGTTGGCGGACTGTTATTGTGAATACACATTCGAAGCTTTCTTATAAAAATAATCACTTAATTTTTAAAGATTCCTATCAGACGGAGATGATTCACTTATCAGAGATTGATGTGTTAATTATGGAGACGACAGATATTGTTTTATCAACTATGTTGATCAAACGTTTAGTTGATGAAAATATTCTGGTGATTTTCTGTGATGATAAGCGCCTACCGACAGCGATGTTGATGCCTTACTATGCTAGACATGATTCAAGTTTACAATTATCGAGACAGATTTCTTGGATTGAGGATATAAAAGCAGAGGTTTGGACAACCATAATCTCCCAAAAGATTTTAAACCAATCTTTCTATCTAGGAGAGTGTTCCTTTTTTGAAAAATCACAGTCTATCATGAATCTGTATCATGAGTTGGAAACTTTTGATCCCTCAAATCGTGAAGGGCATGCAGCACGGATTTATTTTAATACACTTTTTGGAAATAATTTTTCGAGAGAGCAAGACAATCCAATAAATGCTGGTCTAGATTATGGCTACTCATTGATTTTGAGTATGTTTGCGCGTGAAGTCGTCAAGTGTGGTTGTATGACACAATTTGGTTTGAAACATGCCAATCAATTCAATCAGTTCAACTTGGCAAGTGATATCATGGAACCTTTTCGTCCAATTATTGATCGTATTATTTATGAAAATAGACAGAGTGATTTTATCAAAATGAAAAGAGAACTTTTCACTATCTTTTCAGAAACATACAACTACAATGGTAAAGAGATGTATCTATCAAATATCATTAGTGATTATACAAAAAAAGTTATTAAGGCGCTTAATAGTGATGGTAATGGGATTCCGGAGTTTAGGATATGAGTTATCGGTATATGCGAATGATTTTAATGTTTGATATGCCTACTGAAACATCAGAAGAACGGAAGGCATATCGTCAGTTTAGAAAATTTCTTCTGAGCGAGGGATTTATTATGCATCAGTTTTCCGTTTATAGTAAACTCTTGCTAAATAATACGGCAAGTACTGCTATGGTTGGCAGGCTAAGAGCAAATAATCCGAAAAAAGGAAATATTACTCTTTTGACTGTGACGGAAAAGCAATTTGCTAGAATGGTCTATCTACATGGAGAGCGTAACACAAGTGTTGCTAATTCTGACAGTCGCTTGGTTTTCTTAGGAGAGTCTTATGACCAAGATTAATTTTCCCATCTTAGATGAACCGTTAGTATTAGATACTGCTACGATTTTAGCAGTAGAAGATGTGACAGTCTATTCCTCTTTGGTGAAGCATTTTTATAATTATGATATCGACGAATCCTTACAGGTATTTGATGAGAAACAGAAGTGTTTAAAAGGGACTGAATTGATGTTAGTTACTGATATTTTTGGATATGATGTCAATTCAGCACCAATTCTAAAATTGATTCACGCAGATCTCGAAAGTCAATTTAATGAAAAACCAGAAGTGAAATCAATGGTTGAAAAATTAGCATCAACTATCACTGACTTGATCGTCTTTGAGTGTTTGGAGAATGAACTTGATCTTGAGTATGATGAGATTACAATTTTAGAATTAATCAAAGCGCTAGGTGTTAAAATTGAGACACAGAGCGACACAATTTTTGAAAAATGCTTTGAAATATTACAAGTTTATCATTATTTAACTAAGAAAAATCTTTTGGTTTTTGTAAATAGCGGAGCTTATTTAACCAGAGATGAAGTCGAAAAACTTTGTGAATACATCAATCTCATTCAGAAAAAAGTACTTTTTCTTGAACCAAGAAGATTGTATGACTTACCTCAATATATTTTAGACAAAGACTATTTCTTGATGAGTGAAAATATGGTAAAATAGTGGTAAAAGTACAGTAATAATAAGGAATCATAGAAACTGAAGTCCTGCTGAGACAAATAGCGCGATTACGAAATCTCAAAAGAAAAATTCTTGACGAGGTTTTAGAGCTGTGCTGTTTCGAATGGTTCCAAAACAATAACTAATGATAAATTAAAAGAAGTTTAGTTTTAGAGCTGTGCTGTTTCGAATGGTTCCAAAACTGAGTGAGTGTATTTTGCTTCGCTAATTGAGTTTTAGAGCTGTGCTGTTTCGAATGGTTCCAAAACCAACCAAAATTATGCTACTGACGGAAACGGGTTTTAGAGCTGTGCTGTTTCGAATGGTTCCAAAACGTACGGAGATGGACAATGCTATGCTTTGACGTTTTAGAGCTGTGCTGTTTCGAATGGTTCCAAAACAACGTGCAACTGGTCTTTTGGGGTTGGTGTGTTTTAGAGCTGTGCTGTTTCGAATGGTTCCAAAACCTGTGTCCTGTTTTACAACTTACATTTGAGGTTTTAGAGCTGTGCTGTTTCGAATGGTTCCAAAACGGTGTTAAAATCTTTTCTATCGTCATACCAGTTTTAGAGCTGTGCTGTTTCGAATGGTTCCAAAACAGCGTTTGTTGCGTTAGGTTGAAAACGGCTGTTTTAGAGCTGTGCTGTTTCGAATGGTTCCAAAACTTACCACCTCTCGATGCTTACGAACCCTTCGTTTTAGAGCTGTGCTGTTTCGAATGGTTCCAAAACAACGTTTGAGAGAAGAAATCAAGTCAGAAAGTTTTAGAGCTGTGCTGTTTCGAATGGTTCCAAAACCAATGGTGGTTTCGTGGACGTGATTACTCAGTTTTAGAGCTGTGCTGTTTCGAATGGTTCCAAAACATTTCCCCATCGGAATAAACCGCACCTTCTGTTTTAGAGCTGTGCTGTTTCGAATGGTTCCAAAACCTTTCTGAATGTCACCGACCGTGTGAGTGAGTTTTAGAGCTGTGCTGTTTCGAATGGTTCCAAAACTGCTGCAAACTCATCAAGAACGCCAACGTAGTTTTAGAGCTGTGCTGTTTCGAATGGTTCCAAAACTGTGATTAATCTGCCAGTTAATACCGTCAAGTTTTAGAGCTGTGCTGTTTCGAATGGTTCCAAAACGATACTCGACAACTTTAAGCGTCAAAGCTTGTTTTAGAGCTGTGCTGTTTCGAATGGTTCCAAAACTCTAACTTCTGGGGCGGTTTTGAAAAACATGTTTTAGAGCTGTGCTGTTTCGAATGGTTCCAAAACAAAATATTGGGAGAGTTGTTGCGGACTTTTGTTTTAGAGCTGTGCTGTTTCGAATGGTTCCAAAACCAACTAATATTAATAATTTGACTTTAAATTGTTTTAGAGCTGTGCTGTTTCGAATGGTTCCAAAACTGCTGAGGTCTATGGTGATGCTAAGGTCTAGTTTTAGAGCTGTGCTGTTTCGAATGGTTCCAAAACGACTCGATAGCGCTCCGTTTCCGAAATCATGTTTTAGAGCTGTGCTGTTTCGAATGGTTCCAAAACAACGTTTGAGAGAAGAAATCAAGTCAGAAAGTTTTAGAGCTGTGCTGTTTCGAATGGTTCCAAAACCAATGGTGGTTTCGTGGACGTGATTACTCAGTTTTAGAGCTGTGCTGTTTCGAATGGTTCCAAAACATCCGCTTTTTTTAAGTTCGTAGGCTTTTCGTTTTAGAGCTGTGCTGTTTCGAATGGTTCCACCTTTTTTAAACCGTTTTCAAATAAAATTTGCTATAATAATAGTGAAAAGGAATGAAACGAGGTAAGCTTATGTCTAGAGAATTTGATGCCTTCAAAAAAACACTATCAAAAGAAAGTTTAAAAGCGATCTACGATGAGAGTAAGCTAGAGATTTCCCAAACGACTGTTGAGGGGACAGATGCCTTTACGTTAGAGCTGGCTAGTCAAATGGCAGTCAATCTATTGGAAAGCTATCATCGTTGGTTGCAAGAAAAATCAAAATAAGCTTAGGTTGGACGAGTTTCCAGCCTATTTCCATATGCTTTAGTCAAATGAAAGAGGTGATATGATGCACATTCTCATAGCTCCAGATTCTTTTAAAGAAAGCCTATCTGCACAAGAAGTGGCTCTAGCCCTGAAAGAGGGTTTTCAGGCCAAGCTTCCAGGAGCTACCTTTGATTTGGCTCCTATCGGAGATGGTGGCGAAGGGACGCTAGAAGCCTTGGCGCATAACCTTGATTTAACTGACGCTGAGGTTGTCTTGCCCCATGCTTTTTCGGAAAATGGCAGAGCTCGTTACGCGAGTAAAGGGCAGCAAGCTGTTTTTGAGATGGCCGAGGTATGCGGTCTAGAAAAAGTACCTCTTAATAAACGAAATCCTTTGACCCTTTCGACACAAGGGATTGGAGAGATGATGACAATTCTCTATGATAAAGGTATTAGAGACCTGATTATTGGTGTCGGAGGCTCATCAACTAATGACGGTGGGATAGGTATGGCAAAGGCTTTAGGCTATCGCTTTTTTGACCAGTCAGGTCATGAGTTAGAGGCCATCGGGGAGAATCTAGGGAAGGTTGCCACATTTTCAAGTCAAGATGTAAAATCCTTATCAGGCTTAAAGGTAACGGTCGTGACGGATGTGACCAATCCCTTATGTGGACCAAAAGGGGCGACAGTAACTTTTGGTCGCCAAAAAGGGTTGGCTGAAGCAGACTTTGACCGTGTTGATAGGGCGATGAGTCACTTTTATAGTCAGGTCAACCCTTCGGCTCTTCACTTATCTGGAGCCGGAGCTGGAGGAGGAATGGCTGCAGGGTTAGTGACTTTTGCATCTGGTCAGATCGTGTCAGGAATTGATTTTGTTCTCGATACCATACAGTTTGACGACAGGGTGAAAAAGGCAGATTTAGTCATTGTAGGCGAAGGGCGTCTAGATGCGCAGTCGCTCTCAGGCAAAGCCCCTGTAGGAGTTGCTCGAAGAACCCCAGAACAAGTACCTGTCATAGCGATCTGTGGCAGTTTATCAGAAGATTTACCTTCTTTTCCGACTGCTGGTATCAGTGCAGCATTTCCTATCATATCAAAGGTTCAACCATTGGAGGAGACTCTAGCAGATGCAGCAGTCAATCTGAGACGTACCGCAGAAAATATAGCCAATCTTCTTTGTTTGAAAGAATAAAACGAGAGCAGATTAGTAAAAATATCTGGAAGATATTTTTAGCCAATCCTAATGTTTCGTTTCTGACTTGAAACAGTCTGTTCTAATCGCTCTATCTTGTGTATCTAACTGAAAAAATTAAGAGGCTAGGACAAAGTCCTAGCCTCTATTTATCTTCCAAATAATTGTGCCCAAAATCCTTTTTTCTCAGTTTTGCTTTCTTGGTTTTGGGGTTGAAATATATCGGAATAATGCTCACGAATATCAGTATCTTGGATATTGACAGCATGGTCGGTAAAAATCATAATACCAAAGCTGGGATGAGCTGCCATTTCGTCAACGATAGTACAAGTTAAGCCAATCTCTTTAGTCAATTTGAGATAAGTCATCTGTAGATTATCTGAGAGAGCTGGAGAAAGTTTAACCTTTACAGGGGAGTAGTTTTCGGTTAAGTCGTTTAAAATATCTTGAAAATGCCCTTTGACGCTATCTAAACGAGCATCCTGGGCAGATATGGTTAAGAGAACACGCTCTGCGTAAGTTCCGAGAAACGAGCGTAGTTCATCAGGATTGATTTTGCGACCTCCATTAGCGCTTTCCATCAAACGTTGATTCAGGTCTAACATGAGACACCTCCAGTGTATTGATGATAAATATTATATCCTATTTTCGCTTTTTTGAAAAAAATACGGTTTTAATTTGCGTCAAATATGACTTTGTGGTATTATTAACATGTAAAAAATTAAAACTCATAAGGAGAGTATTTATAATGTCAATTATTACTGATGTTTACGCTCGCGAAGTCCTTGACTCACGCGGTAACCCAACACTTGAAGTAGAAGTTTACACTGAATCAGGTGCATTCGGACGTGGTATGGTTCCTTCAGGAGCTTCTACTGGTGAACACGAAGCAGTAGAACTTCGTGACGGTGACAAATCTCGTTACGGCGGTCTTGGTACTCAAAAAGCTGTTGATAACGTTAACAACATCATTGCTGAAGCAATCATCGGTTTCGATGTTCGTGACCAACAAGCTATCGACCGTGCTATGATCGCTCTTGACGGTACTCCAAACAAAGGTAAACTTGGTGCTAACGCAATTCTTGGTGTTTCTATCGCTGTTGCACGTGCGGCTGCTGACTACCTTGAAGTACCACTTTACTCATACCTTGGTGGATTCAACACTAAAGTTCTTCCAACTCCTATGATGAACATCATCAACGGTGGATCTCACTCAGATGCTCCAATCGCATTCCAAGAGTTCATGATCATGCCAGTTGGTGCACCAACATTCAAAGAAGCACTTCGTTGGGGTGCTGAAGTATTCCACGCTCTTAAGAAAATCCTTAAAGAACGTGGTCTTGAAACTGCCGTTGGTGACGAAGGTGGATTCGCTCCTAAATTTGAAGGAACTGAAGATGGTGTAGAAACTATCCTTAAAGCTATCGAAGCTGCTGGTTACGAAGCTGGCGAAAACGGAATCATGATCGGTTTCGACTGTGCTTCATCAGAATTCTACGACAAAGAACGTAAAGTTTACGACTACACTAAATTTGAAGGTGAAGGCGCTGCTGTTCGTACATCTGCAGAACAAATCGACTACCTTGAAGAATTGGTTAACAAATACCCAATCATCACTATCGAAGATGGTATGGATGAAAACGACTGGGACGGTTGGAAAGCTCTTACTGAACGTCTTGGTGGACGTGTTCAATTGGTTGGTGACGACTTCTTCGTTACAAACACTGACTACCTTGCACGCGGTATCCAAGAAAATGCTGCAAACTCAATCCTTATCAAAGTTAACCAAATCGGTACTTTGACTGAAACTTTTGAAGCTATCGAAATGGCTAAAGAAGCTGGTTACACTGCAGTTGTATCACACCGTTCAGGTGAAACTGAAGATTCAACAATCGCTGACATCGCAGTTGCAACTAACGCTGGTCAAATCAAAACTGGTTCATTGTCACGTACAGACCGTATTGCTAAATACAACCAATTGCTTCGTATCGAAGATCAACTTGGTGAAGTTGCTCAATACAAAGGAATCAAATCATTCTACAACCTTAAAAAATAATCTCTTTACGAGGTTAGGGGCTGTAAAGCCCTGATTTATAAGCATTCTAGGGTGTCGTCCTAGGGTGCTTTTTGATTTTACTACCCCTTTAACTACCCCAAGATTGAAATTAAGGTGTTTTGGTATAGTAAGAGGGTGCCCTAATATGGGGCAACCCTTATAAACTATTGATGGCTGTTTCATAATTTGAGACAGCTTTTTTTGCATTTTCTTGGTTAGTGTGCCAATAAACATTTTCAGTCATCATCAAATTAGAGTGACCTAGTCTGTATTGTACATCTTTAGGGCTAGCTTGAGCGTAAAGCATCATTGTTGTATGTGTATGGCGGAAACCATGAAATGATACATTAGTTACTCTAGCGGTCTTAAAATGCTTATTTAGGCGTTTTCTCAAGTTACAAGCATAAGCATACTTTTCTGTAAATACAGAAAATACAACTGTTTCAGACCTGCCTAGTTGCCATGATTGCACTTGTTGACGGTTTTTGTATTGCTTGATCATAAGTAACGTAGCGTTGTCTATTGGTATATCACGATAACCAGCGCTTGATTTAGGTGAGTTTATTTCTTGGTATCGATTAAGGGTCTTATTGATGCTGATAATACCATTGTCTAGGTCAACATCAGACCATTCAAGAGCTAGAGCCTCACCAATACGGCAACCAGTAGCTAGCAAAGTCTTATATAGGACAATATCGAACAGATTTTCATAATTTGATTGATCTAGAGTATCGAGATAATCTAGAAACTGTTTTAACTCTTTGTTGTCTAGGTATTTGACACTAGCTTTTTCTTTTTGCTGCTTACGTGGCACAATAACATCATTAGCTGGGTTATATGTTATCACTTGTAGAGAAACACCGTATTTCAAAATACGTTTATTCATGTTATGCAGTAAGGAGTAGTTAGCAAACGCTCCTTTCTGTCCTGTATTAGCCTTATCAGCCCATTTGTTTACTTGTTGTTGGATAATAGGCGTAGTGAGTTTAGATAGTTTGTAATCGCCAAATACAGGTAATAAATGCACTCTAACTAATCCCTCCATTGATTGGCGAGTATTAGGTTTAACTGTATTCTTATAACTATCCCACCAAACTTTTGCAAGCTCTTTGTATGTTGTAATTGTCGGCTTGTCTTTAACTGTGTATCCATTAGCTGCAAAAGCATTGATAGCATCACGCGCTTTTGCTTTAACCCCCTTTTTAGTGGTGGCTGTAACAGTTGTACGGGCTTTTTTGCCCGTTAGTTGGTCAACGCCTAGATAGACACTAGCATAGTAAACTTTTTGACCGTTCTTTTTGATTTTATCTTTGATATCCATGTATTTGTACCTTTCTTTCCATCAGCAGGCAAGGCGCGTGGTTTTGTTAGGTATTTATACATGAAATGGTAATTATTGATTGGTTAACTTTTCAAGTAGTGTAAGAAAAATATCCTTTTCATCATCATCTAAAAGTGTAAATTTTAGATTTAGATTGAAGTAATCACCTCTGGCGGAGTTTAGAAAGCTTAAAAAGTCGTTTTCTGGATTGAGAGAGTGAATATAGTCATTATGTTTCAAAAACTCTGTATCTGAAATTTTTGATCTTAATTTTTCGATTTGCTTTTCAGAAAGGGAATCACTAAAAAAATCATATACCCAATCTAAGTCGGCTATTTTATCATTTTTCAAAAAATCTACATCATAGCCTAGTAGGTATCCTAGTGGTACTTTGAAATATTTAGCTAGCTCGTTTGCGTTTCTTTGTCTTATATTCGCATCTCCACTTTCCCATCTTTGGTATGTTCGGAGGTTTACCCCGATGGCTTTTGCAACCTCTGCTTGAGAATGATTTTGTTCAATTCTTAACTGTTTAATTCGTGTTTCATTTTTTACTGTAAGTTCACTCATGAAAGCCCTCCTAGGTAGTATTATAACATGATAACGGCTTTTTATGCCACAAGAAAAGCAAAAAATGTTTTTTATTGCTTGACAAAGCCGTTAAAAACCGTTAATGTGTAATTATAAAAGCCGTAGAAAGCCGTAAAAATATTTCGAAATATTGCTTTTTACTGTTATAAAAGGAGGTGAAAAAATGCTTATTACAGTATCTCTTGCTGAAAAGGTACGTATTAAACGTGCTAGACTACAGCTGACTAAAAAAGTTGTATCGGAGCAGTTAGGTATTCAACCACAAACATTAACCAAAGTTGAGAATGGTAACTATGATGCACCTAAACGTATCTATGAAAGCGTGATGACTTGGCTAGTAGAAGATATTTAGCTCAAAACAAAAAGCCATGTACAGGCGACCAAACCAAAGTACACGGCTAAGGAAGAATAACAAAACTCCAGCAAAGGCAAGGCGCGTGGTTTTGTTAGGTATTTAGCAAGGGCGAGAAAAACAATCCTCCCCTTATCAAATATTATTACTCTAATTGTACCAAAAACAAAGGAGAAAATCAAAAATGGAAAGAGTGCAATCAAAACAAGGACTAGAAAATAAAAAGAAGTTTGCTGATTTAGCGGATATGGCAGATGTTGTAAAGAGAGTGTTAGATTTACAATGTATTGCATTTGATGCGATTATTAGTATTGAGGATAGTGCTATTCGGAATTTATCAGCTTTAAAAGCATTAAATGCGGCATATGATCTTGATCGATGCTTATCAAACAATTTACAAGAAATACATGACAAGTTATATGAGGAGGTTTAATAATGAATGAATTAAATCTAACACCAACACAAAGTATTATCTTTATTCTCGTATGTTTGGTTATTCTAGTCCTACTATGGCGTTATGAGAGCTATATAGAGCTTGATATTACCCCAAAAACTGACAAGATTGAGGAAAATACCATAGATCACGTAAAAGTGCGCTATGGGGCGTACCTATGGCTTTCGGGTAAGAGATTTAACTAGGAGGTAAGTATGGCGACATTTTCTGTTGAATTTGAACAGGGCTTATTAGATAGGGTTGATAGGCTGGCGTAGCAAAAGTTAGAACTAGAGAAGAAGTTACAAAAGAAAACCGGTCTAATTACAGCTAAGGAACTTAAGGATGAGCTGGATATTTCCGGAACAACTTTGAAAAACTGGATGGATATTGGCTTAGTTTCGTATCAATCCCCTTTTGAAAGTAGCAAGAAACTGTATTTTAAGGTTTCTGATGTGATCAACTTTCTTACAATACGCTAGGAGGTCTATTTTGAAAGTATTTATTATTGATGGAGATGCGTGGAGAGGTAAAGTTTATTATTCCCCTAGCTTAGATGTTGTATTCATCAGCGATAAAGTTGATAAGCACGCGCATGATGAATTGATAAAGTGCGTGATAACATCAAGTAACAGGACAATTTGGAGGTAAAAATAGATGGTTAAAGAACATTACACCGTAACTCATACAATGGCAGACGGTACAAAAAGAGATAGCATTGAAGGTTATGTTATACCAGATGATAACCCAGTATATCAACTTTTTAGAAAAGTGAATGAGCGTAGAATGGAGGAGATGCGAGAAAATGGCAACAAGGAGAATGATTAGCAAGGAGGTTGTTATGACTGATGACTTTATTGACTTACCTCCCACGACCAAAGTTTTATATTTTTTTCTAATTTTAGAGGCGGATGATGATGGTTTTGTGGGAAATCCTAAAACTGTTATGAGATTAACTGGTGCAACTAAAGAGGACATGAAACTTTTAATTGAAGGAAAATATGTATTACTTTTTAATACAGGTGTAGTGGTCATAACAGATTGGGCAGAACATAATTCGATTAGGAAAGACAGAAAAAAAGATACTAGATTTACCAAAGAAATGCAGCAAATAGCACTAGTAGAAGGTGGTAAATATCAATGGTTGTCAGATGTACAACCAAACGACAACCAGTCGGCACCCATTGATATACCAAATGGGTGCATAGGAGAGGATAGGAGAGGTAAGGATAGTATAGGTGAGGGGAGAGCAGTAGAAGTAGATAAAGAACAAAATCAATCACCTACTCCCCCTCCCCTCAATCAAGACTTTGTAAATCTCTATAAATCTTTTGAGGCTGAAATTGGTAAAGCCTTATCACCATTACAAATACAAGAATTGCAGTATATGCTGGAGGATTTTAGTCCAGAACTTATATTTGAGGCATTAAAAGAGGCAGTTAGCCAAGGTAAGGCTAATTTTGCGTATATTAGAGCAATTCTTAACAGATGGAAATCAGATAATTTAGTGACAGTTGAACTTGTTAGAAATAGCAAGATAGCGCGTGATGCTAAGAAACAAAATTCAACACAATCTTCCCTTACTCGTGAGGAGTGGGAGGAGAATTGGTCGGAAGAAAATCTATTTTAGGAGGTAAGTTAATGGATAACAAATTTGAACAATTTGGCAACAGAAAAATCAGCGATAAGATATGTGAAAAACATAAAATCAATCTTTGGTTGATAACACACCCATTAAGTGGGACAACCGAATATAAAACAAAAGGAAAATGAGTTGATAGAACAGAGTGCAAAATCAACAGTTTACACAAAAACTTATAATGTACTCATGCGGGATAGTACAATTCCAGAAGATTTAAAAGCCGCATCCTTTGATAATTTCATCGTGGAGACAACAGAGGAAAAGCAAATGTTGAAATTTGTAAAAATGCAAGCTCAAAAATATCTTGATGGTATGAAGGGGAATACTTTGTTAACAGGCGCTACAGGCGTTGGAAAAACTCATCTAGCTGTCTCTCTTGCTAAAGAGTTAAATGAGGCGTATAGAGCCAAGGGAGAGCCTAAGAGTGTATTATTTATTAACCTTACCGAGATACTAAGAGAGATCCGAGAGAGTTTTAAGTTTGCTAGCAAAGAGGGGTATTATTCGCGGATGCTAAAAGAGGTAGATTATTTGATTTTAGATGATTTAGGGGTCAAATTGGGCAATTCATCGGGTCAATCTAAGTCGGCGTGGGAGGAGGAGTTCATTTTTGATGTGCTTAGTCATCGAAACAATACTATCATTACCACCAATTTAAGTAATAGTGATATAGCAAACCTTTATAGTGAACGTGTTGCAAGTCGTGTTCGTACAGGGCTAGACGGTAACTATTTCAAGGTATTTAGTATCAAAGATAAGCGATACTCAATCAATCAGCTAAAAAGTAAAGTACAATAGTTCAATATAACGAGCAAACTTACAAACTTAAACAAAAATAGACACTTTTCATGGGGTGAGAAATCGCCCCAATTTAGAAGTAGTTGCCATGCTTTCCACGACCAAATAAATCAAGCGTGGCAATCTTACCAATTTGAAAAACAGCCGTAGGGTACATAAAAAGGGTAGTATTTTAGTATATGATCCCAAATATACCTAGTAAAATAAACAGACTAGGTATATTCAGATTATAATAAAATCAAATAAAGGAGAAAACCATGACTGAAAAGAATAATGATATTGTTGTCACACCGCCTAGCAAAGACTTTGTTTTATTTGCAAAAAATGGTATAATAACCTATGTTGATATGCCAGAGTATGGAAAGATTGTACTAAATATCCAAAATGGGCAGGTAGTCAATGAAAAAGTATCAACAAGTAAAAATCACTAAAATATACTGACTGGAAAAACCAGAGGTATGATAATCGAGTTTAACACTCTTTTGTCATACCTCTTTTTATTGTCATAAGGAGGATAACATGACACTTACAACAATCAAGAATGACATCAAGGCTTTTGGAAAGAAAAAGCATGAGTATATGACTGGTTATATTACCAAACAAGATGAACTAAATAAGCAGTTACAGGCTGGTATGATTGGTGAGAAATACGCTAAAGACCAACTGGTAGCCTATAAACAAGAGGGTGACACTTACTCTAGTACAACTTATAACAGAATCCATACTGATATTGAAAAGCAGCAAGAGGTGGAGCTTGAGGCGTTGAAATAAAAAGAGCAAAGTGTAACTGCTGATGACGTAGCAGAATTGACCTTGTTAGCTAGTATGAAGATGACAAAAGATGAGTTATTGACTTATTTTGAAAAATACAAAAACAAACCGCTTGCCATTAAGAAACTTTGGACTATTGCTGACCAATATCCAGAGATTGCTATTGATCTTGATTTATTCAATGCAGAACGTGAGCTAGAAAGTCTAGTGCAATTCTTTAAGCAACAGCTATCTTATTATCATTACAGCTTACTTATCAACGGTGATAAAATCCAAGCTGTCACTACTGAAATGGTAGTAAATTCTGATGCCCCAGAGATTGATCGTCGTTTAGATGCGTATTTGAACAAATAGAGGGGATGGCACCCTTTTTATTTCATTTGGAGGTAACAGATGGCAGAAATTGAAAATACTAGCCTTACAGCCAGACAAATTAAATTCATAGATGCCATGCTTGTCGAGCCAACGATAGAAAAGGCGTGCGAAAGAGCAAGGATATCGAGAGCAACTGGTCATAAGTATCTGAAAATAGCAGCAGTTAAAAAGACATTACGGATAAAGCAAGATGAGATAATGGATAAAACAACTCAAATGCTTTACCTAGCATCATCCAATGTCAATGATATTATGATGGATGGCAAAGTAAACCCATTTGTAAGAACTCAAGCAGCAAAGGCGATCCTTGAACAGTCTTACAAGACCCATGAGCTTTTTGGGGTGGTTAGACAGATAGAAGAAATGAGGCTTGAAATTGAAGAAATATCTGAAAGAAATTAAGGAACTACGGGAACTCAAACAACGACTTCTTGAACAAGAAATATCGGAGTTTATCATCATTGAGGGCAATAATGAGCTTGGCGAATTTTTCCAAGTTGATGGAGAACTTTTCAATGATGCAGAGCTTTTGGAAAATCTCAAAAAGTGGAGTGATTAGGATATACCGATTATTATTGATGATGATGTTAATCGTAGTATCAGTGAGGATTTTTCAGATATAATCTATTTTCCAACTCACGAGGATAACATAGACTACATTCGAGTAAATAAGGGAGTAGAACCTCTATACCATAGTAAAGAGCAGCCATATAATACGATCTCAAAAGCTGAATGGATTGAGTTGTTAAATTAGTGATAGGAGGTACAGATGACCAAGAAGAAAATTGAGCGTATCAGCGTGCTACACCGAGAAAAGATTTTATGGCTCAAGTGGTATTTCATGCGAGACAAGGAAAATCCCAAGTATAGTGTACTTGAGCGTAAAATGTTTGATGCTGCTAAAAATCAAGACATGCTATCCTATCAAAAGTACGCTACTATTAAGCAGATAACAGATATTAGAGTACAAACAAGTGAGAATGACATTTTAGAGGCAGTAAAAGTGGTTTATGTATATAATTACATGAATGTCAT
Source organism: Streptococcus saliviloxodontae (assembly GCF_016908655.1). Lineage (GTDB taxonomy): Bacteria > Bacillota > Bacilli > Lactobacillales > Streptococcaceae > Streptococcus > Streptococcus saliviloxodontae. Next base: position 1,611 of record NZ_JAFBEI010000019.1, on the reverse strand, counting down.
TGGAGCTTGTCAGCAAATAATGTTTGTTAGTCAATCAACAGCTTATTACAAGTTGAATAAGTGGTTTGAAACCTATGCCTAACATGGCGGGATATCATAATATAGTAGGTATCTAGCTGGATTGTGTGTTATAATATTTTCAAGCACAAGGAGTAGTATATAGGGATTACGCCTTGATGGAGGAAATTCCGGTTCGAATCCGGGCTATTGTGCTAGCATCTAGGAAACTAGGTGCTTTTTATTTAGTATGAAATAAATTTTTATGTGAAATTAAAGAGATATATTTGTTTCTAGTCGATATTTTAATTGCAGATAAGTTGACTGAAGGCGATTTTAGAGGTTGATTTTTTTCTATTGACATAAGAACATTTTACAGATATAATATAAAAGTTTTTGCTAAAATATTGACAAAAGTTATCAAATAAGCTATATTTAAGTTGTCTGTATAACATAATTGTTATACAGAATTGTAAAATTGCAGTGAGCACAGGTGACAGATGAGCTACTTGTGTTTTTATGTGTATGATTAGGGAGGTAGAAGATATGAGCAAGACAATTGATGTCGCAAAATATTTGATTTATGCTTATGAACAAATTTCTAACTCAAGATTTGAAACGCAAGAATTAAAATTACAGAAGTTGATGTATTTCGCACAACGTGAGAGTTTTGCTTTAACTGGTAAATCTCTTTTTCCTAGCGATTTCGAGGGCTGGGTACATGGACCAGTTCTTGTAGAGTTGCGCTATTTTTTTGAACAAGACTATATTCCTTACAATGGCGATAGTTCAGCACTGAGTGAAACAGATAAATACATTATCGAGAGTGTTATTAATAAATATGGTCAATATGATGCATGGTATCTTAGAAATTTATCGCACGAAGAATTATCATGGAAAAACAGCCGTAATGGTTTAAATGATAGCGAAGTCGGAAATAAAATCATTTCTAAAGAAGATATCAAAAAAGATGCGGAAAAAGTCCGAGTTTATGACCATCAATATGATATGTATTTAGATGAATTCGATGACTTTAACGAGGAGGTTTATCTTGCGGGATAATTCTTCTCTTGTTGGTACTATAAAGGCTTCGCGGATGCCCTATTATGATAATAAGACTAGTTCGATAAAGTTTAAATCTCGGCCAGTCCTTATTTTAAAAGCTGAAAATGAATCAGGATTCAGTGATTTTACCGTTTTACCAATTTCGTCAGTTAGCTTTAAAAATAATATCAATCAAAAGTTTGATGTTGAAGTTACAAAAGCGATGTATCCACTTTTGAATTTGACTAAAGATGTATGCTATATTCGTTGTGGTAAGTTTATGACCATTAATCAAAAGGATTTAGCAGTCTCGGTAATTTCCAATTTGAAAGACAGCTATCCTGATTTATGGAAACACATTATTAGTCTCGCTAAAGAGTATATTTCTGATGTGGAATAAAAATTAATTTTCGTAGTTAACAGTTTTGTTATAGAAATATCTTGTTTAAAAAAGCACCTTGTTTGAACTGCACCTCAAAAGTTAGACACAAAATCTAACGAATGGGGTGTTTTTTGATGAAATTAACGTATGAAGATAAATTAACAATATACGAGCTTAGAAAAACAGGT
>NZ_JAFBEI010000018.1 GCF_016908655.1 Streptococcus saliviloxodontae | reverse complement strand
CTTAACAGGACACCTCTACTTTAACACAAAGAAAAAGTAGTGAGTACTCTCTCCCGTCAGAGATTTCCTCACTACTAATCTTAGTATGTTTTTGTTAAAATATGACAGTTAACTATTAATGAAGGATTTTATTATGAAAAAAAAGTTAGGCACTTTTGCCATTTTAATCACTCTGGCTACTTGCTTTTTAGTAGCTTGCTCATCTCAATCGCAATCAGAATCTAGTCGAACAAAGATTACTATTGCCACGGACTCAGATACGGCACCATTTACCTTTAAAAAGGATGGACAGTTTAAAGGTTATGATATAGACGTTTTAAAGGCCATTTTTAAGGATTCGGATAAATATGAGATTTCCTTTATCACGACTGCATTTGATTCTATATTGACAGGTGTTGATGCAGATCGATATCAAATCGCAGCGAACGACTTCAACTACAACCAAGAGCGTGCTGAAAAATATCTCTTCTCAGATCCTATCTCAAAATCCAATTATGCTGTAACCAGTAAATCTGGGACAAGTTACGACAGTTTAGATCAACTGTCTGGCAAAAAAACAGAAGCCTTAGCTGGATCAAATTATGCCCAGATTTTGGAAAATTGGAACAAGGCTAATCCTGATAAAGAACCTATTCAGATAAATTATGCTGCAGCAGGAACAGCACTGACAACACGTGTTCAGCATATTGAAAACGGAAGTATTGACTTTATTCTGTATGATGCTATTTCTTCACAGTATATTGTCAAAGATCAAGGTTTCGATCTCACTGTCACTCAGCTAAAAACAGATATTGGTAGTGAAAAAGATGGTTTAGAATATTTACTTTTTGCTAAAACCAAGGAAGGAAAAGAGTTGAAGCGTTTTGTTGATAAACGCATTAAGGAACTCAAAGAGGATGGTACTCTTTCAGATTTATCAACAACTTATTTCGGTGGAGATTTCGCTTCAAATCTAAACTAAGTCTATTCATTAAAGGAGAGTGAGATCTTGGGTAATGTTAATCATTTGAGTCACTCTCTTTTTGTAGTTAGATTGAGTGATAGTTTTTTCCTATCAATTTGATAAAAACTATCTATTTTACTGATTAGATTAGTAATGATAGAATAGGAAGATAAAATACAAGAAAAAGGAACTCTTTTATGACTTCTATAACATTTGCTACGGCTTCTTGGTACCAGTCATTTGTGGATATGGTTCCAGATGGACGTTTATTCAGTTGGAAATCAGTCTTTGATGCTATCCCAGCTATTTTGGATCGTTTGCCAGAGACACTCGGTTTAACACTAGGTGGTGCTATCTTCGGACTGTTGTTAGCCTTACTATTTGCTGTCGTTAAAATTAATCGTGTTAAGGTTTTATACCCTATTCAAGCGGTTTTTGTCAGCTTTTTACGCGGAACACCAATCTTGGTTCAACTGATGTTGACCTACTATGGTATCCCACTCTTTTTGAAATACCTCAATTCTAAATATGGTTTAGATTGGAATATCAATGCGATTCCAGCTTCTATCTTTGCTATCACAGCCTTTGCGTTTAATGAAGCGGCTTACACAAGTGAGACCATTCGTGCAGCTATTCAAGCAGTTGATCCAGGTGAGATTGAAGCAGCTCGCAGTCTAGGGATGACATCGTTACAAGTTTACCGTCGTGTTATTATTCCAAATGCAGCAGTGATCGCAGTGCCAACCTTGATTAACTCTTTGATTGGTTTGACTAAGGGAACATCACTTGCCTTCAATGCTGGTATTGTTGAAATGTATGCTCAGGCTCAAATTTTGGGTGGTTCTGATTACCGCTATTTCGAACGTTATATTTCTGTAGCGATTGTTTACTGGATTATCAGTATTATTATTGAAAATCTTGGACGCTTCATGGAACGTCGTATGGAAATTAACTCACCAGAAAACATTACAAATGAAATCCCAGGAGGCGTTCGTTAATGATTAAAATTAGTAATTTAACAAAAGAATTTTCTGGTCAAAAAGTACTTGATGGAATCGATATTGACATCAACAAAGGTGAAGTTATTGCTCTAGTTGGTGCTTCTGGAGCTGGTAAATCAACTATTTTACGTAGCTTGAACTACCTTGAGACTGCAGATGCTGGAACTATTGAAATTGATGATTTTAAGGTTGACTTTACCAATATCTCCAAAGAAGATATTTTGACCTTACGTCGAAAACTAGCAATGGTTTTTCAACAATTCAATCTTTTTGAACGTCGTACAGCTTTAGATAACGTTAAAGAAGGTCTAAAGATTGTTAAGAAACTATCTGATGCTGAAGCCACTAAAATTGCTAAAGAAGAGCTAGCTAAGGTTGGATTGTCAGATCGTCAATTCCATTATCCACGCCATCTTTCAGGTGGTCAGAAACAGCGTGTCGCTCTTGCGCGTGCCTTGGCTATGAAACCTGATGTGCTTCTTCTTGATGAGCCAACATCTGCCCTTGACCCTGAGTTGGTTGGTGAGGTTGAAAAATCAATCGCTGACGCCGCTAAGTCAGGACAAACTATGATTTTGGTTAGTCATGATATGAACTTTGTCTATCAGGTTGCTGATAAGGTTCTCTTCCTTGAAAAAGGACATATCCTTGAGCAAGGAACACCAGAGGAAGTCTTTAAACATCCAAAGGAAGAAAGAACCAAAGAGTTCTTTGCTAGTTACAACAAGACCTATATTTGATATAATGAAGGGGATCGAAATCAAGACACCGTCTTAGATTTCTAAAGTCTACCTCAGTCTTGTCTTTAGAAATGAAACAAGAACAAAAGAGTTGGGCAAGATGCTCAACTTTTCTGTTATGTTCTGTCATCTTGAAAGATAAGAAATTCAAAAAGAAAAGGTTAAGCTAAAGCTTTTACAGAAGTTTTTCAATTTATTGAGTTAATCTTTTCAAAAAATAGTTTGCGATAGGTTTGTAACATGTTATTAGATATTTTTTCATTTTATATTCAAGGATTGATGGTTTCCATCTTGGTTGTGACCCTTTTTCTAGCTGGTTGGCTCTTTTTTAGAGCAAGTCGTAAGTTAGATAAAACAGTCAGAGAACGTCAGGCAGCACTCTATGATGCACTGATGATGGCCATGGTTTCTATTCCAATCTTGTCTTTTGCCTTTATGGCTATTATTTTGATGATTCGTTCAAACTAGTTTGAGCAGATTGATTGCAAATACCTGTACCAATTGGTACAATTACCACATAGAAACGAAACAAAGGAGATAAGCTATGTACGATACAATTATTATTGGAGCTGGCCCTGCAGGTATGACAGCAGCGCTTTATGCCGCACGTTCAAATTTGAAAGTTGCTACGCTTGAGCAGGGTGCCCCTGGTGGACAGATGAACAATACATCAGATATTGAAAACTACCCAGGTTATGAATTGATCTCAGGTCCAGAATTGTCAATGAAGATGTATGAACCGCTTGAAAAACTTGGCGTTGAAAATCTTTACGGTATCGTAACTGGTATCGAAGACAAGGGAGACTACAAAGTCGTTAAGACTGACGATGAGTCTTATGAAACTAAGACTGTTATTATTGCGACTGGTGCTAAGCACCGTCCAGTAGGTGTTGCAGGTGAGGAAGAGTACACAAGCCGTGGAGTTTCTTACTGTGCCGTTTGTGATGGTGCCTTTTTCCGTGGTCAAGATCTTCTTGTTGTTGGCGGTGGTGACTCTGCGGTTGAAGAAGGCCTCTTCTTGACACGTTTTGCTAACTCAGTAACGATTGTCCACCGTCGTGACCAATTGCGTGCGCAGAAAGTCTTACAGGACCGTGCTTTTGCAAATGAAAAAGTTAACTTTATCTGGGATTCTGTCGTTAAAGAAATCAAAGGTAATGACATTAAGGTAACAAGTGTTGACATTGAAAATGTTAAGACTGGTCAAGTAACTAATCATGAATTTGGTGGCGTATTTGTCTATGTCGGACTTGATCCAGTATCAGATTTTATCAAAGACCTTGGTATTACAGACGAAGCTGGTTGGGTTATTACAGATGACCAGATGAAGACTAGCATTCCTGGTATTTTTGCTATTGGAGATGTTCGTCAGAAGAAACTACGCCAAGTGACAACTGCTGTCGGTGACGGAGCAGTAGCTGGAATACAAGCCTATCAATACGTAACTGAACTAGGTTAATAAGAAGTAAAGACTAGCTGATTTTAGCTGGTCTTTTTGTATGAATCTGACTTTGAAATCGTTTCAAGTTGACCTAATTTATGTTATAATTAAGAAAAATATAATTTCAGAGGTATAAAAAACATGTCTAAAGTTTTTGTTTTTGGTCACCAAAATCCTGATTCAGATGCTATCGGATCATCATACGCTTATGCTTACCTTGCTCGTCAAGCACATGGTCTTGATGCAGAGGTGGTTGCACTAGGTGAGCCAAACGAAGAAACTGCTTTTGCGCTTAACTATTTTGGTGTTGAAGCACCGCGTGTTGTTACATCAGCTAAGGCTGAAGGTGTTGATACAGTTATCTTGACAGACCACAACGAATTCCAACAATCAATTTCAGATATCAAAGAAGTTGAAGTGATGGGTGTTGTTGACCACCACCGTGTTGCTAACTTTGAAACAGCAAACCCACTTTTCATGCGTCTTGAGCCAGTTGGTTCTGCAAGCTCAATCGTTTACCGTATGTATAAAGAAAATGGTGTCGAAGTTCCTAAAGAAATCGCAGGTCTTATGCTTTCAGGTTTGATCTCAGATACTTTGCTTCTTAAATCACCAACAACTCACGCAACTGATTCACAAGTAGCTAAAGAATTGGCAGAGCTTGCTGGTGTTGATTTAGAAGAGTATGGTTTGGAGCTGTTGAAAGCTGGTACAAACCTTGCAAGCAAGTCAGCAGAAGAATTGATTGATATTGATGCTAAAACATTCGAACTCAATGGAAACAATGTTCGTGTTGCACAAGTTAATACAGTTGATATCAACGATGTTCTTGCACGTCAAGAGGAAATCGAAGCAGCAATTGAAGCAAGCAGCCAAGCTAACGGATACTCAGACTTTGTTCTTATGATTACTGATATTCTTAACTCAAACTCAGAAATCTTGGCAATCGGAAGCAACATGGATAAAGTAGAAGCAGCCTTCAACTTTAAACTTGATAACAACCATGCCTTCCTTGAAGGTGCTGTGTCACGTAAAAAACAAGTTGTGCCACAATTGACAGAAAGCTTCAATGCTTAATTTTTATAAAAGAAGAGGTTCAAAACGTTTGTTTTGACCTCTTTTTTCTAATTGTTATTAATTGAATGTAATTGTTTTTATTTAATCATTATTTTCTTATAAATAAAAAATAAATTAAATTTTAAAAATTGTTGCACAACTTATTGTGGACAGGTGAGCTAATGTTGTATAATAAAGGTGGTGAAAATTAGAAAGGATGGTAAAAAAGAAAAAGAGAGAAAAAGATGACGTTTAGGAAGAAGATTTTTTCAATCCTTACCTTAGGTGTAATCTTGTTAGGCGTTTTTGGAGTCCTGTTTAAGGGGATCAAATTAGTTCAGGCAACTGAGATTACAACTTTTACGGTAACTGGAGCAACACTGACTTCAAATGGTCAAGTATCTAGTGGAGAGACTATGTCACTTGATGTGACCCTGTCACTCCCAAATGAACAGACTATTTCAAGTGGTGATACGATAGATTTACAATTGCCTGCAGAGCTAGCCTTTCCAACATCGTTAACGAATCAATTGGTGACGGTGGCTGGAAAAGCTGTTGGTTCTTACACAACTTCTGCAAGTGATTCAACAATTAGGATTACATTCTCTGACGAGGGCGAAACTTATTTCAAAGAAAATTCTCTTGATAAGGGGCTCAATATCGGTTTGAATGTTATTGCTAGTAAGCAAGTTCAGGATGAAAATCCTAAAGAAGCGACAATTACATTTGAATATCCTGTTTCAAATGAATTGAGCTATGATTATGCTGGTTCAGGAGACGGTGCTATTGACAACTATACCTTTAAATATGGTTATGTAAGTAGCTCAGATCCAACCTTGATTAACTGGTTTGTTGTGGTGGATTCGAGCCAAGATATCATCAGAAACCTAGTTATTCAGGATACTCTTGGAAGCGGCCAAACCCTTACAGGTAATGTACGTCTAGTACAGCTTGCTTATAAATCAGGTGGCTATGCTAGCGAGGCAGAGGCGCGCGCTGGATCTGTCACAAATAATCTCAGTTCATATGTGACTTACACAGATGCATCTGGACAGACATTATCATCTGGAGAGGGTGCACAGTCATTTAGTTTTGTTTTTGACCAAATGCGTGGCGATAGCAGTCCGTACAATAATGTATATGGAGGAGGAAGCTCACCAGAGTACTCACCAGCTTACATTATTCAATATAGTACTCGTATCACTGATACGAGTGCAGTCACTGGAAATTTATCAAATCAATTGACAATTTCTGGTTCAAATATCCCTGATCGTTCAATTACGAAGACAGTTTCTTATGATTTCTCATCTTGGGGAATTGCCTGGGGAAATAAATCAACTTCTGCTGTAATTGAAGCGCAAAAGCAAGTTCAGGATACAAGTGGGCAGACAGTCGACCTTGAAGATGGTCAGTTTGAATTTGGTTTGTACCAAGTTGATTCATCAGGAAATGAAACACTTGTTTCGACAACAAGAAATACTGCAAATGGAAGCATTCAATTTGATCCGATTACTTACCAAAAAGCAGGGCTATATTCTTACATTGTTCGTGAGATTGCAGGAACTGATGAGGACTACACTTACTCTGATCAAAGTTTGAAATATTTTGTCAATGTAACGCTCGAGGATGATCAGTATGTTGCATCTGTGGGGGCACCAACATCAGGAACAACAATTACAAATACTTATAATCCTCAAACAACGACTACAACGACTTCAACAACGGAAGAGTCAACAACGACTTCTACGACAGAGGAGCCAACGACTACCTCAACAACAGAAGAGTCAACGACAACTTTGACAACAGAAGAGTCAACGACGACTTCGACAACAGAGGAGTCAACGACGACTTCGACAACAGAAGAGCCAACGACAACTTCGACAACAGAGGAGTCAACGACGACTTCGACAACGGAGGAGTCAACGACGACTTCGACAACAGAAGAGCCAACGACAACTTCGACAACGGAGGAGTCAACGACGACCTCAACAACAGAAGAGTCAACGACAACTTCTACGACAGAGGAGTCAACAACAACTTCGACAACAGAGGAGTCAACAACAACTTCTACGACAGAAGAGCCAACGACGACTCTGACAACAGAAGAGTCAACGACAACTTCTACGACAGAAGAGCCAACGACGACTCCGACAACAGAGGAGCCAACGACAACTCCGACAACGGAAGATCCAACCACGACTTCAACGACAGAGGAGTCAACAACGACTGTGACAACGGAAGAGTCAACGATGACTTCTACAACAGAAGAGTCAACGACTACAACGACAGAGGAGTCAACAACGACTTCGACAACAGAGGAATCAACAACGACTTCAACAACCGAAGAAACAACGACTGTGACAACGGAAGAGTCAACGACGACTTCGACAACAGAAGAGTCAACGACGACTTCTACAACAGAGGAGTCAACAACGACTTCTACAACAGAGGAGTCAACGACAACTCCGACAACAGAGGAGCCAACGACGACTTCGACAACGGAGGAGTCAACGACGACTTCGACAACGGAAGAGTCAACGACTACCTCAACAACAGAGGAGTCAACGACGACTCCGACAACGGAAGAGTCAACGACAACTTCAACGACAGAGGAGCCAACGACGACTTCGACAACGGAAGAGTCAACGACAACTTCAACAGAGGAGCCAACGACTTCGACAACGGAAGAGTCAACGACGACTTCTACAACAGAGGAGTCAACAACGACTTCTACAACAGAGGAGTCAACGACAACTCCGACAACAGAGGAGCCAACGACGACTTCGACAACGGAGGAGTCAACGACTACCTCAACAACAGAGGAGTCAACGACAACTTCAACGACAGAGGAGCCAACGACAACTTCGACAACGGAAGAGTCAACGACAACTTCAACAGAGGAGCCAACGACTTCGACAACGGAAGAGTCAACGACGACTTCAACGACAGAAGAATCTACTAAAACGACAACAAGTACGACTACAGTTCTTCCTTCTGGAAATGGATCTGATAAAGGTAAACCGAATGGTTCAGCTGTCGGTCAAGCAACAAGTGGACAGTCTGCTGGAACAAAAGCACAAACAAAATCAGCACTTCCAAGCACAGGTGATAAGTCTGATGTCCTTTGGTCAGTAGCAGGTCTTGGTTTACTTCTTCTTGCAATCCCTGTTGTGAAGCGTAAAAGAGACTAGTAATTTTTTCTAATTTTTACCGAAAAAATTGTTTATTTCTCCTTAGAGAGCTAATATAAAAAGAGGTCACTCTGTCACATCCTTGTTGAGGATAACTGACAGTAGTGGTCTCTTTTGTGTTATAATATGGTTTATGATAAAGATTTTTAATCCCGATAAATTAACGCGTCAGCCATTTTTCCAAGAGCTGATAGCCTACATGACTGAGCATGATGATATTATTCTGCGCCAGATTAAGAAGGATTTCCCCGAGGTGAAGAACTTGGATCGTCAGTTGGAAACTTACATACAGGCTGGCTATATCGAGCGTAAGGACAAACGCTATTATCTGAGCCTGCCTCTTCTAACTGATCTTAGTCAAGTTTCTTTGGAGGAGATGATTTTCGTCGATACGGAGTCGCCTATCTATGAAGAATTGCTGGCGCTGAGATTTGAGACAGAGACTCTTAACCAGACCAATGTGGCAAGAATTTTAGAGACGACTAGTATCAGTCGAGATGAATTGACTCTATCGAATTATTTTTATAAGTTAAAAACGGCCCAACCTATGTCTCGAGAACAAGACAAACTCTATCAGGTTTTAGGTGATGTCAATCCAGAATATGCCCTCAAATACATGACAACCTTCCTTCTTAAGTACAGCCGAAAGGAAGAGCTCATGCAGAAACGGCGTGATATTTTTGTAGAGAGTCTTGAGATATTAGGCTATATTGAAAAAAATAGCAATGACAAGTATGAACTTCGTATGGCGTTTGACCAAGAGAACTTACTATTCAGAGCATAGAAAAAAACTTCCAATCGGAAGTTTTTTTGTTTAATCCAAAGATTTTTCCCTTAAGCTTCTACCTTAGTCATGAGATAGAGGAAGTAGGGAGCTCCGATGATTGAGACAATCAGTCCAGTGGGAATCCCTGTTCCAACCAGTAGAACTCGGCCAATGGTATCTGCGAGAAGGAGAAGGAGCATGCCAATCAGCATACTAGCAGGTAGGCTGATACGATGGTCACTCCCCATTAATCGTCGGCTGACGTGTCCAGCTACCAAGCCAACAAAGGTGATATTTCCAACTAGAACCACTGATAAGGAAGCCAAGGCTGTTGATAGTATTAGCGAGATTAAGCGTTCTTTTGGGAGATTAAGTCCAAGGGCTAGAGCTGTTTGCTCGTTGAGATTCATGATGTTGAGCGATTGGCTACGTGTGTAAGTTATTCCCCAGAGGATAAATAGTAGCGGTGTGAAAATAGCAAGAACTGTCCAATTGTCACCAGTAATTTTTCCACTTAACCATGAGATGATGTAATCAGTTTTGTTATCGTTGAGTTTACTGATTACAGAGACCATAACACCTGATAACATGGCGGAAACACCGACACCGGTAATAATGAGTCTAGTTGGACTGATGCCGTGATTTTTCTTTCGTGACATCAGATAGACAATCATAATGGTTCCAATCCCTCCTAGCATAGCCATAAAAGGCATAAGGGAGATAATATTGATACTCGAGCTATCTAGAAAGGCAATCATGATAGCAATGACTAAGCCTGCACCAGTATTGATTCCCAGAATACCAGAATCTGCTAGAGGGTTTTTGGTTAGGGTTTGAAGGAGCATCCCAGACAAAGCAAGAGAAGCACCGCCTAAGGTAGCTGCTAAGATACGAGGCAGTCTGATTTTGAAGATGATGAGATTCATGGCTTGGCTACCATTTCCTAAAAAAACAGCAACAGTATCGCTAAAGGAAGCATTAGCGTAGCCAATAGATAGAGAGGTTAGAAAAGTCAAGACTAGGATAGCTATTAAGACACCGAAGCAGATGAGTAGTTTCTTTTTGGTCATCATAGATTTTTCCCCCTTCTAACTAACCAGAGAAAACAAGGAAGTCCAACAATAGCGATAACTGCGCTGATAGGTGTTTCTTTTGGAGGATTGATAGTGCGACAGATAATATCTACCCAAAGCATGAAGGTAGCCCCGGTAAAGGCAGTCATAGGTAGAAGAGTACGGTAGTTTTTGGAGACAAACATGCGAATAAAGTGGGGAATGATTAGACCAATGAAGGAAATTGATCCAACCAAAGCAACAGATGAGGCAGACAGAACTAAAACAATAGCAAGGAGAGCGATTGTCATTAGGGCTGTTTTTTGCCCTAGAGCTGTTGCGACGGTTTCATTAAGACTGAGGATTGTCAGTTGATGAGCAAATAGCTGGGCTAGAAGGAGCCCTAGGATGATGAAGGGAGCGATTATGCCAATCATATTCCAGTTGATTTCCACAAATCCTCCAGCTTGCCAACCGATAATCGTTTTAGATAGATCAAAATAGAGTGTAATAGCTTGACCGATGGCAGAGAAGAGGGTTGAAATAATAGCTCCAGCAAGAATGAGGCGCAGCTGATTGTATCCTTTTTTAGCTTGGTAGGATAAACCAAAGACTAGCAGTGCTGCTAGTAGTGACCCTAAAAGGCAGACAAGTAAGATGAAACTGTAGTGCATGCTACCAAAAATAGCATAGCCGATAATTAAAGCCAAGCCAGCGCCAGCATTGATCCCTAAAAGACCAGGATCGGCGATAGGATTTCGTGTTACCCCTTGCATAATAGATCCTGCCTGTGCCATGGCAGCACCGACCAAAAGTGTCGCGAGGATACGGGGAAATCGTAAATCGAAAATAACGTCTTGAATGCTGGAGTTGGTCAGTGGATGTTTGATAACCTGCCAAACTTGAGCGTTACTGTAAGCGATAGCACCGAATCGAAGTCCGACATACCAACCGCTGATAAATAAAGCCAGAATAATGAAAAAAACAAGCCAAAGTTGATTTGGCTTATTCTTCTGACCAAGAGAATTCTTGTTCATGTGTTTACTTTCTGTGATTAGCTATTTGCTTTTTGAACAGCTGAGACGAAAGCATCTAGCTGCTTGTCAAGTGACATTGGATCTGAGAAATAGAAAAGATTATAGTCAACTTCAAGGACGTGTCCTGCTTTGACAGCAGCCATATTTTTCCAAACATCACTCTCAGTGAGTGAAGCAGCAGCTTCTTTAGTAGACTTGTTAACGTTAAGGACAGCGTAGTCACCGACGTAGTCAGCGATAGCTTCTTGTGAAACGCCGAAGTAACCTGTTGGGAAAACATCACTTTGAACCTTAGAAGGTGCAGTGTAACCAAGTGCATCGTAGATTAATTCTCCGCCACGTCCCCAGTTGTTGCCGTAGAGGTAGATGTTTTTGTCATAGAGGTCCATGACAGTAAAGGTTGTTGAGGTAGAAATTGAGCTGAGTGTTTCTTTAGCGGTAGCAACTTTTTCTTTCCAGTTTGAAAGCCATTTATTGGCTTCATCTTCTTTACCGAAGACTTTACCGAGGTTGGTCATCATATCGAGATAGTTACTTGAGCCGTAAGTGATTTCAAGAACTGGAGCTATTTCTTTTAATTTATCAATATTCTCGTCAGTTGAGAAAGCGATGATAAGATCAGGTTCTTCTGCGGCGATAGCTTCGGTATCGCTTGACGCTAATTTTTTAGCCCCTTTCAATTTATCACCAAAGGCAGGGCTATCTTTTTCAAGATCTAGTGAATAGCTTGACACATTGACGCCAAGTTGAAGGAGGTAGCCTGTGTAAGAATAGGCAAAGTTAACAACTTTTTTTGGATTCTTAGGAATATCACCTGAATAGCTAAAGCCTTCGATTTTTGGCTTGCTTGAAAGGATCGTCTTTTCTGATGAGGAACTAGTTGATGATGAGTTGCTACATGCAGCAAGAGTAACAACTGCTAAAATAGCAAGAAGTGCTGTTAAAAACTTTTTCATGTTTTGTCTCCTAAATTTATGATATCAGCTGATAAGTCAGCAAAATGGGTCTGTTATGGATCGGATCTGTGGTAATTTGGGCATCAATCTTGAAGATGTCTCTGATAACATCAGGGGTCATAACGTCTTCCACAGGACCTTGATACCGGATACTGCCTGATTTCATAGCAATCAGATAATCCGAAAAACGTGCCGATAGATTGAGATCGTGTAGGACCATAATAATGGTCTTTTGAGATTCTCGATTGAGCTTTTGGAGCAATTCTAGAACCTCAAGCTGATGGTTCATATCCAGATAAGTTGTTGGCTCATCAAGGAATATGGTGTCTGTATCTTGGGCTAGCGCCATTGCAATCCAAACACGCTGACGTTGACCACCTGATAAGGCATCAACATCGCTATTGGCAAACTCGGTAACCTTAGTGACCTCCATTGCCCAATGAATTTTATCACGGTCTTCTTGGTTGAGCGTACCCAAGTAGCGCTGATGAGGAAAACGGCCATAAGAGACGAGCTCGTAGACGGTAATCCCTTCAGTAGCCTCAAGGACCTGTGGCAGAAGAGCGATACGTTTAGCAATCTCTTTGGTTGGCAATTTAGCAATGGCTTCCCCATCAATGTAAATATGACCTTTTTGTAAGGCTTGGATACGCGTTAGTGCCTTTAAAAGGGTTGATTTCCCACAACCATTGGCACCAATAATAGTTGTTATCTTCTGACTCGGAATCTCCACCGTCAAATCATCAATAATCACGTGCTTGTCGTAGGCTACCGCAATTTCTTGGGCACGAATATCTGACATAGAACTCTCCTTTCTTATGTAAATATTGTATTATTTTAACATAGAAAAAATCCTGTATAAAGGCTTTTAAAAAAGTTTTTTTACTTAGAATGATTTGAAATAAAATCAATAATTATTCTTAAATAGAATGGTTGCTATCATCAAATTGCCTAAAATGGCTCTGAGATAGGCTATTTATAACCCATCACTACCAAGAACCATAACTGTTAGTTATAGCGGATGATAACAAAAACTAATTATGCAGGGGAGTGATTTCCTGTTAGACTAATAGATATGACTACTATGTTGTCAAGTAATGAACAATAAAGGAGATGACCATGTTTACACCGAAAGAACTTGTGGATCAGGCGATTCAATCAGGAGAAGCGAAAGCTAACAATAGTTACCTAACTACCTTTATTTTAGGCATATTTGCTAGTAGCTTTATAGCACTTGCAGGTGTCTCTGTTATTCGTGTTATGGCATTACTTCCAAAAGAATTTGGCAGTCTATCGAGTTTTATCGGAGGGCTGGCCTTTCCGTTTGGTTTGGTAGCCTTGATTATTTTAGGTGGCGACTTGGTAACGGGAAATATGTTTTGTTTATCTATGGCACTTTTTGATCGTAAAATCAGTTTGAAGCAGTGGGGAACTAATCTTTTTCTGGTTAGTCTGGCTAACTTGGTAGGAGCTATTGTGATTGCTTACTTCTTTGGTTTTCTTTCAGGAACACTGACTGGGGACTACACACCAAAGACGATAGCTATCGCACAAGGAAGGCTAGGTCAACCACTGCCAACCTTCTTTTCAGCTATTGCTTGTAACCTTTTGGTGAGCTCAGGTATTTACATGGCGATGGCAGCTAAAGATATTACGGGTAAAGTGGTTACAGCTTCTTTGATTGCCGTTAGTTTTATCATTGTTGGTTATCAACATGTGGTTGCCAATATGTTTTTCCTGTTTGCAGGTTATCTAGCTGGTGGTGTTAGTCTTGGGCAATTGTTTAGCAACCTATCCCTTGTCTGGTTGGGCAATCTTGTAGGAGGTTCAGGCTTATTGGCTGGAGGTTACTACACTGCCTACAAGATAGGTTTTAAAAAGAAAGTATCGTATTAAAACTAGCTTCACTTTTCTAGGACCAGATAAAACAATAACCATCCCCTGATGATCTTATCCTGATTGGTATCAAGATAGTCATCAAGGGATGGTTTTTAGTTTAGATATATCTATACCAATCCTGTTTTAGATAGCATTGTTTGCTTAGAGGTATCGTTTAGCGACTTCGAGGTCACCAATATAGGTTTCGCGTTTACCTTTGACAATCTGGAAGGCATCTGCCCCCTTACCTGCGATGATGATAGCATCTGTTTCAGTTTGAGTGAGCTGGCTTGCTGATTTGATAGCCTCCTCGCGATCAATAACAATAGTGACTGGGCGCGTAATGTGGCTAGCAATCTCTTGGCAGATGTCAGCAGGTTCTTCAAAGTTAGGGTCATCAGCTGTTAAGATAATATCTAAGTTAGGGTAGTTGTTGATAACGTTACCAAAGTCAGCACGGCGGCTTTCTCCTTTGTTACCTGGAGCGCCAAGAACCAGAACAAGCTTGCCTTTTTGATGTTCTTCAACGACTGAAATCAATTTTTCCAGACTATCGCCGTTATGAGCATAATCTACAAAAATCTTAGCTCCGTTTTTCTGAGTGAGGACCTCCATGCGGCCTGGCACAGATGTTTCTGAAATCCCTGTTTGAATATCTGTTAGACTCGCTCCTAAACGCAGACAGGCAAGTCCAGCAGCGACAGCATTTTCTTGGTTAAAGCTGCCAATTAACTGGATATCGTAATGGCCAGCTAATTTTCCGCTAAGATCAAAGGCGAAGGCTTTTGAGTTGCTGATAGCATTAAGAGATGTAGAACCGTAGAAATCATGTTCTTGCTGACGATCTAGCACCTGCTCTTTTAGGAGGTCGAAGTGATCCATATCACTATTGATGACTACTACCTTACTATTATCAATCAATAGACGCTTGTGATAGAAGTAGTCCTCAAAAGTAGGATGCTCGATAGGACCGATGTGGTCAGGACTAATATTGAGAAAAACACCAATGTCAAAAGTTAAACCGTAGACACGCTTGGTGAGATAGGCTTGACTAGAGACTTCCATGATGAGATGGCTCATACCGTTATCAACAGCCTCAGCCATCATTTGGAAGAGATCCAAACTTTCAGGAGTTGTTAGTTGAGATTTAAAAAAGGTCTTACCATCAAGTGTAGTATTCATGGTTGAAAGCATAGCTGGTTTGTGACTTTGGCGCAGAATGTTGTAAGCAAAGTAGGCTGCGGTCGTTTTTCCTTTTGTTCCTGTGAAAGCAAGCAGTTTCAACTTTTCTTGCGGGTTACCATGGAAAGCCATAGCAATCAAGCTCATTGCTTTTTTGATATCACTAACCATGATGACGGGGATAGCAACGTCATAGTCCACCTCTGATACATAGAAAAGTAATCCCTTATCAATAGCTGACAATAGGTAGTCACGTTTAAAAGCGGCTCCCTTAGCAAAAAAGAGCGTCTTACCATCAACATGACGGCTATCGTAAGATAGGTTTTCAAAAGTCACGCCACTTTGATGAAAATGATATTGCCCATTATCAATGATTTCTCGGAAATTATTGTCTTGTTTTAAAATATGTAATGTTTGTTCAATACTAATCATGCTTTCTATTGTAGTCTTTATGCTGGTGTTTTACAAGTGACAAGCAAAAGTTTATAATATCTAAAGGTAATTTATTATAGAAAGAATTGAATATGTCAGAAAAACAAAGTAAGCTCTCTCAGCAAGAGCAGATGGTACGTGGAACAGCTTGGTTGACGGCATCGAATTTAATTAGTCGCCTACTGGGAGCCTTTTATATTATTCCTTGGTATGCTTGGATGGGAAATCACGGTGAAGAGGCCAATGCTCTCTTTGGAATGGGATATAATATCTATGCGATTTTTCTTCTCATATCTACTGCTGGTATTCCTGTTGCCATTGCCAAACAAGTTTCAAAATACAATACCCTAGGACAAGAAGAGACTAACTATTACCTCTTACGTAAAATTCTCAGTTTCATGATGATTTTGGGGTTTGTCTTTGCGATTATCATGTATTTAGGAGCTCCGGTTTTATCAGACCTTAGTGGAGGTGGTTCTGAGCTGATTCCAGTTATGAAAAGTTTAGCCTGGGCAGTCTTAATTTTTCCAGCTATGTCTGTCATGAGGGGATTTTTCCAAGGGTTTAATAACTTAAAACCTTATGCAATGAGCCAAATTGCCGAGCAGGTTATCCGTGTTATTTGGATGTTGTTAACTGCTTTCATGATTATGAAGTTAGGTTCAGGTAACTACACAGAGGCAGTGGTACAATCAACCTTTGCTGCCTTTATTGGGATGATTGCTAGTCTTGCAGTGCTTGTTTTCTTTCTCTGGAAAGAAAAGATGCTTTTCAAAATACTTGGAAAGAAACCAGACACTGTAACGGTAGATACCAAATCAATTATTACTGAAACTGTTAAGGAGGCTATTCCCTTTATCATTACTGGTTCAGCCATTCAGTTATTTCAGATTGTCGATCAATTCTCTTTTATTAACGTGATGGAGATGTTTACGACCCAGTCTAATCAAGAATTGAAAATTATCTATGCTTACTTTTCAAGTAATCCTAATAAGGTAACCATGATTTTGATTTCTTTGGCGACAGCTATCGGTGGAGCAGGGATTCCTTTGTTAACAGAGAATTTTATCAACCGTGACCAAAGAGCAGCGGCACGTTTAGTGATTAATAATCTTAATATGTTGACCATGGTGCTCTTGCCGGCTTTGATGGGGTCTTTGGTCTTAGCAGCCCCTCTTTACACTCTATTTTACGGAGCTCCGAGTAAGGTAGCCTTATGGCTATTTGTAGGGGCACTCTTACAGGTTCTTTTCTTGGCTTTCTACAGTATGTTGGCTCCTATGCTTCAGGCTCTTTTTGAAAATCGCAAAGCAATCACCTACTTTATCTATGGCTTGGTGATTAAGGTTGTTTTGCAAATGCCATTTATTTACTTTTTCCATGCCTACGGTCCTTTATTAACAACAGCGATTGGTTTAGCAGTTCCTATCGTTTTGATGTTCCGTCGCATTCAGGAGGTTACACACTTTAATCGAAAACGTCTTTTTAAATCATCCTTACTTTATACCTTGATGACATTGGTTATGGGAGTTGTTGTTGCTATGGCAACTTGGGTATTGTCCCTCGTGATGTCTCCTTCGACAAGGATTGGAAGTATCATCTTCTTAGTTATTGTTGGTAGTTTAGGTGTTTTTGTCTATGGTTATCTAGCTTTGATGACAAGAACCGCAGATGATTTGATTGGAGCGCGTGCTGATAGCTTGCGTAGAAAATTCCGACTCACTCCTTTTAAATAATAAAGATTCTGTATTGAAGAG
Organism: Streptococcus saliviloxodontae; assembly: GCF_016908655.1. Classification (GTDB taxonomy): domain Bacteria; phylum Bacillota; class Bacilli; order Lactobacillales; family Streptococcaceae; genus Streptococcus; species Streptococcus saliviloxodontae. The sequence continues at coordinate 28,340 of NZ_JAFBEI010000018.1, read as the reverse complement.
TATTTAGAATGGCTTTTCGATACAGTTTTTTTGATGATGGCAAGGGTATAACTAAAACCTATAACTAATTATTGATTATTTGTATAAAGAAGAATCGTTCAGGTCTTTAAAATAGTGATAAAATAGATAACTATAAGTAGTAAACGTTAGTTAAAGGGAAATGCTAGTTTTAATCGTATGTGAGTCAAGTAGATTGGCACTTTGATTGAAACCCCCAACTAATATTACAATGCTCTATGATAACACCCGCTGTTTTAGTGACTTGGGATTAGTGGTATGTGACGCTAGTCTGTGCAGTTACAAAACGACAAAAACTAATAGTGTGAGGTCTTTCATAGTTACAGAATAAAAGGAGAAGTCATATGTCAAAAGAACTTGGAATAGAAACGCTTCTTGCACATGCAGGTATTAACTCAGATGAAGCTACTGGAGCTCTTGCAGCTCCGATTCATTTTTCAACAACTTACCAACATCCAGAGTTTGGAAAATCAACAGGATTTGACTACACTCGTACGAAAAATCCTACACGCGCGACTTTGGAAAAAACCTTGGCAGCGATTGAAAAAGCGGATTACGCGATTGCTACCAGCTCAGGCATGTCAGCTATTGTTTTAGCTTTTGAGATTTTTCCAGTAGGTAGTAAAATTGTAGCAGTCCGAGACCTTTATGGAGGCTCTTTCCGTTGGTTCAATGATCAAGAAAAACAAGGACGCTTCCAATTTACCTACAAAAATACCGAAGCAGAATTACTTGAAGCTATTTCTGACGATACAGATGTTGTTTATGTTGAGACACCGACAAATCCATTGATGATTGAGTTTGATATCGCTAAAATTGCAGAGCTAGTTCACGCTAAGGGAGCTAAGTTAATTGTGGATAATACCTTCTATAGCCCTATCTATCAAAACCCAATCGCAGAAGGTGCTGATATTGTCGTCCATTCAGCAACGAAATACCTAGCTGGGCATAACGATGTATTGGCAGGTGTTGTTGTGACTAATGATCAGGAAACTTATGAAAAACTCTTCTACAATCTCAACACAACAGGTCCAACATTATCACCATTTGATTCTTATATGTTAATGCGTGGTTTGAAGACCCTCAAACTTCGCATGGATAAATCAACTGAAAATGCTAGAGCAGTTGCAGCTTTCCTTGAGAGTTCATCAGCGGTCAAAGAAGTCCTCTATACTGGTAAAGGAGGGATGATTTCCTTTAAAGTAGCTGATCAAAGTAAAATTCCAGCAATTATTAATACCCTAGAAATCTTTACCTTTGCAGAGAGTTTGGGAGGTGTTGAAAGTCTCATTACCTATCCAACAACACAAACGCATGCCGATATTCCATCAGATGTTCGTGCTTCATACGGTCTCACAGACGACCTTCTTCGTCTCTCAATCGGAATTGAGGATGTTCAAGATTTGATTCAAGACCTTGAGAATGCCTTGAAAGCTTAAGGAGAGACTATGGGGAACTACGATTTTACAACTAGACCCAATCGTCTAGACCAGTTTACTTATAAGTGGCAGTCATCAGAACAAAATCCTGAGTTGTTACAGATGTGGGTGGCTGATATGGATTTCTTACCTCATCCAGATATTAAAGCAGCCATTGAAGCCTACGCGTCAGAGCATGTCTTTGGGTATAATTATTTCTCAGATGCTTTGTATCAATCCGTTATTGATTGGGAAAAAGACCAACATGGTTATGCTATCAATAAAGAGGATATTCTATTTATTGACGGTGTTGTTCCATCTATTTCGGTTGCTATTCAAAGTTTTACTGAAAAAGGTGATGCTGTTTTAATCAATTCACCCGTGTATTATCCCTTTGCACGTACCATTAAGTTGAATGACCGCCAGTTAGTTGAAAATTCACTTCAAATTGTTGATGGGCGTTTTAGAATTGATTTTGAACAACTAGAAAAAGACATTGTTGATAATGAGGTTAAATTATATGTCTTTTGTAGTCCTCATAACCCAGGAGGGCGCGTCTGGTCACGTGATGAGTTGACGCAGGTCGCTCAGTTGTGTCAAAAGCACGGTGTTATTTTAGTATCTGATGAAATTCATCAGGATTTGGCACTTTTTGGCAATCGCCATATTTCTTTAAATACGATTGATCCGTCATTTAAAGACTTCACAATTATCCTTGGTTCAGCAACCAAGACTTTCAATATTGCTGGAACCAAAAACAGCTTTGCTATCATTCAGAATGAATCCTTGCGAAAATCCTTCCAAAGAACACAGTTAGCTAACAACCAACACGAAGTTCCAACAATTGGTATGGTTGCAACAGAAGCTGCTTTCAATCATGGCAAAGCATGGTTGGAAGAGTTCCGTCATGTGATTGAAGAAAACATTAACTTGGTTTGTGAGGAGCTTGAGTCTAAGACAAAAATTAAGGTTATGAAACCAGAAGGGACATACTTGGTTTGGCTAGACTTCTCTGCCTACGGTATTGCTCAACCTGATTTAGACGAAACCTTACGCCAGAAGGCAAAGGTAGTTCTTAATGATGGAGCTCATTTCGGTAAAGAGGGTAAGTACTTTGCTAGACTTAATGTCGCTACGCCGAAAACAACTGTTCAAGAAGCTCTTGATCGTATTGTATCAGTCTTTGGACGTGATTAGAGAGCCTCTTTAGCTTTCTATTTAGGAATAGGAACAGAATTCATCATAGATAAGATGACAAAAGGAGTTCAAAACAAACTAGGTCTTGAACTCCTTTTATAATGTCTTATTTGTCAGCTGTCAGTTTACAGTAGCAATTTTTAAATCTAATTGATTATCATGATTTGATGTTAAGACTTTGAAGTCCTGTTTACCAGATGTATTGAACCTAGCAACAGTATAGCTACTACCGTCAGGGAAGAAAAATTCCAAGCTACGGTTATCGCTGATTACGGTAAGGGTTATAGATTGGCTAGCATCTAGTTTGGTTTGGGCAGCGTAGCCTTGTCCGTTTCCTAAAAGCCCATCGTAATAGTAGTTGGAGGCAGTTTGACTCTCATCGCTACTGTTGTTTAGTTCAGTAGCATAACTAGAGACAGTGTAGTTACCGTTAGAAAGATCCAGTTTCAATTTAACATAGTCTTTTCCCTGCCAAATATCAATCAAGAGATTACCAGATAGTGTCTCTGGATGCTTTAGGTTAACAGTATAAATCGCAGAGCTGTCTTGGTTTGGAAGGTCATATAGGATAGCATTTCCAGAACTATCCTGGCTAGAGATTTGATTGCTTGTTATGGGATGTGTTGTGGAGACATCTGTGTAGTGATGCAAGGTTTGAAGTTGCTTGTTCTGGTAATAGGGTTTTTGTTGAATCCTTAAGTCATTTGAAAGTTCCAGCTGACGAGGGCTCGAATAAAATCCAACACGTGAGAGAAAGTCACTTTTGGCATCTTGATCACTGTGTATACCTTTGGTGAAATAGTTCCAATTCCCAACCCACCCAAGGCTGATAAGTTGCGATTGGCTCTCTTCGATATGATCACTACCATCAAAGTTAGCTCCGTAGTAGTCTGACCCTTGGTCAAGCCTTTGTACTGTTGTTTCTTCGCTAAAAAGTCCATTGTTATCTAAGTGCCCAACGATATAGTAAGTTCCCGTTGTTTCGCCATGACTAGCATCTTTTGCTCCAAAAAAGAGAACCTGTTTTTCTTTGCCATCAGGGGTTGTCATTGTTTTGATAACAGGACACTCCACAGGTGCATTGCCCTCCCATGATCGCCCTTTAAAGAATGTATAAGGGTGTATCTTAGATTCAGCATCAGGATCAGCCTTGCTCCAGTCAATCCCGTTTTTTGACTGGTACACACCGATAACATCCCCTTCAGCCACGTACATGATCAGTTTATCCTTACGGTAAAAAATATAAGGATCTCTAAAGTCCGTCTTATTATAGGATTGGTCTGTGGTAAGAAGGGGTTTCCCTTTGTTCAAAACCTTTGTAAAGTGATTCCCTCCATCTGATGAAGCTATAGCATAAATAGCTTGCTTTCCGGTCTTTTTACTTATCCCAGTAAAGTAAGCAACCTTTTGATTTTTAGCCGTAGTAGAAATGTTTCCATCATTTGTAACGATGCTTCCAGTCCAAGCTGAATTCCAGCCTTCTTTGGAGTCTCCTCCTTTAGCAGCAATAGCTGAATTTTGCTGACTGTAAGATGTGAAATCTGTCGTGGTCACATGTGCCCAATCTTGCCCCCCTTCTCCAAAAGGATTAGTAGCTCCATCAATTGAATGGAGAAAATAGATATCGTAATAACCCTTGTCGGCATTATAGGTTATTGTTTGCAAATCGTTAGACCATCCCTGATTGGTAGAGAGGTGCTTGTTTTGAATAAGATTGTTGGTAGTGTCTAGGGTATCAACCTGTTGATTTTGTAGAAGACAAAGACCAGTTAGGCTTAAGATACCGAGGCCTACTTGCCTTAAATAATGTGGTGTCATTTAAAACCTCCTCTTCTCATCTTATCATTAACTAAAAAAAGAAGAAAGTTTTATGTTAAGGGATTATTGGGTAAAACAGTTTGAAGATTGAAAGTATTAGAATTTTCTGGATGCTCTAAGTAGTGTTTGCTTTAAGGTAGCTGGTTCATTTTGAATCCCAAAATGATGAAAACGTTATTAAGTTATTATTATTCTTCTAAAAATTATAAATAACTGGTAAATGCGTCGTAATCGTTGTATAATAGTAGCAAATTTAAGAAAGGTTTAATGTAAATGATTAAAGGAGAAAAAACAAGTCAGAAACTTCGTTATAGCATTCGCAAGGTATCAACTATTGGGGCTACCTCAGCTATTATTGGAACTGTGGCGTTTTTAGGAGCGACAACTACTCAAGCTGACGAAGTTGGAGTAGCAAGTGAATCAACGACTTCAGCGACATTGGTTACAGAAGCAGAGCCAGCAGTGACGACAGAAGCACCACAAGTGGTTGAAACAACTGCGGTATCAGAAACTCCAGAAGTAGTATCTGAAACAACGACTACTGCATCAGAAGTTCCAGAAACAGTATCTGAAACGACTGCGGTATCAGAAGCGACTACTGCGGTAGATACGCCAGTGACTTCTGAAACGACAAATGACTCAGAAGCGACAAGTCCAGAAGTTACCTCAGCTAGTCAACCATCTACAACAGTAGAAGATAAAGATTATTCATCTTATTCGGCAACTACTATTGTAAAAGAAACTGGCTTAACAGAACTTGCAGATGCTTTAGTTCGAGAAGCAGGTATTGATCCAACAACTCTTTCTGCTGAACGTAAGGAAGAGTTGAACAAACTTTATGTCAAATCTACGGAAACTGGTACTCAGATGACCTATGGTGATTTCCAGTCCATCGCTGACACTCTTTTAGAACAAAATGAGCAGTATGCAATTCCATATTTTAAAGCTTCAGAAATAAAAAATATGGCAGCTGCTACAACTCGTGATGCTCAAACAGGAGAAGTTGCAGACCTTGATGTCTGGGATTCATGGCCAGTTCAAGACATTAAAACTGGTGAGGTTGTGAATTGGAACGGCTATCAATTAGTTGTTGCGATGATGGGTGTACCAAATACAAATGATAATCATCTCTATCTTCTTTACAATACTTATGCAGATAATGACTTGCAACACTGGCAAAATGCTGGTTCGATTTTTGGCTATGGATTAGATGCAGTGACTCAACAATGGTCTGGATCTGCGGTAGTCAACCAAGATGGTACTATTCAGTTGTACTATACAAATGTGGATACTTCGGACAATAATTCCAATAATCAGATGTTAGCAACAGCTACATTGAATCTAGCTGTTGAAAACAATAAGGTAGTTATTAAGTCAGTTGATAATAAAAATATCTTAACACCTACAGGTGGAGATGGGTATTACTATCAAAGTTATGCTCAGTGGCGCTCTACCTTTACAGGAGCGGATAATATTGCGATGCGTGACCCGCACGTTATTGAAGACGAAGATGGTTCACGATATTTAGTATTTGAAGCAAGTACAGGTACTCAAAACTACCAAGATGCTTCGCAAATCTACAATGTTAAAAACTATGGAAGAGATGCCAAGTTTATTCTTTCAAGCTTTTTCGATATTTTAGACAATGAAGATATGTATATTAGAGCTTCTGTGTCAAATGCTGCTATTGGTATTTTACGCTTAGGAGGTACGGAGAAAGCTCCAACAATTCAAGAGTTTTTCACACCGCTTTTGTCGTCACCTATGGTTAGCGATGAAATTGAGCGTCCAAATGTCGTAAAGCTTGGCAATAAATATTATCTTTTTGCAGCATCACGTTTGAACCATGGAAGTAATGACTATGCTTGGCAAGAAGCTAATAAAGTTGTTGGAGATAACGTTGTTATGCTTGGCTATGTCTCTGATAGTTTGACAGGCACTTATGAACCATTGAACGGTTCAGGTGCTGTTTTGACGGCTTCTGTACCTTCTGACTGGCGAACTGCAACTTACTCATACTATGCTGTTCCAGTCAAGGGCTCAGATGATTTACTTTTGATTACAGCATATATGACAAACCGTAATGAGGTTGCAGGTAAAGGAAACAACTCTACTTGGGCTCCAAGTTTCCTTATTCAAATTATGCCAGATGGTACTACAAAAGTGTTAGCTAAGATGACTAATCAAGGTGACTGGATTTGGGATGAGTCTAGTGAAACTCAAGCGACAATTGGTAACAAAGAGACATCACATCTCCCAGGAGAAGATGATGGTATTATTGAAGGTAACCCTGGAGGTTATGACTTAAAACCACATACGCCTAAAGCTCCAGATAAACCAACAGAACCGGATACTCCAGTTGTTCCAGAGCAACCAAGTACTCCAGTTACACCAGATACTCCAAACACACCAAGTGTTCCAGAAACACCGACTTATAGTCATATAGAGAAACTTCATGGAGTACCTACACAAACAGCTTCAATTTTGCCGCAAACAGGTGAAAAAGATAGCAAAATAAACTTCCTAGGTATGGCGATGTTGACATCACTAGTTGTCTTCTTTACACCATACAAACGCAAGAGAAAACACTAATAGTAATTAGTTAAACGAGACTATCCATTAAACCAATCAAAAGACAAGCTTAATTTTGCGAGCTTGTCTTTTTAATATCGACTAGAATTTTATTTCAAAAAGCATTATGAAGTAATAAGTTAGAGCTAATCTTGCTTGGGTGATATAAAAGAATAAAAGTGTAAGCACTAATGCGGTAGGTCGGTTATAGTTGAATGAAATAAAAATAGTACATTTGACTGCAAGCCCATCGAGAGAACATGAGCTCACATCAAAAAAACAAATCAGAAGAGTATCACCAAATTGTGATACTTTTCTTGAGGTGCTTTAGTCCTATCCTTATTTCAGTTGACTATATGTTACAAAAGGCTAATCGTTTTTTGCAAGTAGCCAACAGTCAATGGTGCAATAGGCTATTTTGAAACATTTCATTTTACACGGGCTAATTGTTTTGTGGTATAATAACAAATGGAAAAAATACAAATAGAAAGCGGTTAAACATATGGGTAAATTTCAAGTTATTTCACATCCTCTTATTCAACACAAATTATCAATCTTACGTCGTACTGACACTTCTACAAAGGACTTTCGTGAACTTGTAGATGAGATTGCTATGTTGATGGGGTATGAAGTTTCTCGTGATCTTCCGCTAGAAGATGTCGAAATTCAAACACCAGTTGCTAAAACAGTTCAAAAACAACTAGCTGGTAAGAAATTAGCTATCGTTCCAATCTTACGTGCAGGTATTGGTATGGTTGATGGTTTGTTGAGTCTAGTTCCAGCAGCTAAAGTAGGACATATCGGTATGTACCGTGATGAGGAAACTCTTGAACCGGTTGAATATTTGGTAAAATTACCAGAAGATATTGATCAACGTCAGATTTTCTTAGTTGACCCAATGCTTGCGACAGGTGGTTCAGCTATTTTAGCCGTAGATTCTTTGAAAAAACGTGGAGCGGCTAATATCAAATTTGTCTGCCTTGTGGCTGCCCCAGAAGGAGTTAAAAAACTTCAAGAGGCTCATCCAGACATTGATATCTATACAGCGGCACTTGATGAAAAACTCAACGAACATGGCTACATCGTTCCTGGACTCGGAGATGCAGGGGATCGTCTTTTTGGTACAAAATAAGGTTTTATTTAGCAAACTAGATACTATTAACGAATATTTAAATAGGATCTAGTTTATCTAAAAAGCTAATGAAAACCTGTTTCCTTTCTAGTTTGAAATAGGTGCAGTGAGTTTGGAGTGCAGGTTATTCCAAACTCTTTTTAAAACAAAGGTAAATATTTGACCTTTATTGACCAAAAGTCTATAATAAACATATCGTTAATGAATACATCTCAGTGTGTAGGTTTATCACTGAAAGAAAAGGAGAAAGAAATGATTCCTGTAGTTATTGAACAAACGAGTCGTGGCGAGCGCTCTTATGATATTTACTCACGTCTTTTGAAGGATCGCATTATTATGCTAACAGGTCCTGTTGAAGATAATATGGCAAACTCAATTATTGCCCAACTTTTATTCTTGGATGCTCAAGACAATACTAAAGACATCTACCTTTATGTCAATACACCTGGTGGTTCAGTGTCAGCGGGTCTTGCCATTGTGGATACAATGAACTTCATCAAATCAGATGTTCAGACTATCGTTATGGGGATGGCAGCATCAATGGGTACAATCATCGCTTCATCTGGTGCCAAAGGCAAACGTTTCATGTTGCCAAATGCAGAGTATATGATTCACCAACCGATGGGTGGTACTGGTGGTGGTACTCAACAAACGGATATGGCAATCGCAGCAGAGCATCTTTTGAAAACACGTCATACGTTGGAAGAAATCTTAGCAAAAAACTCAGGTCAGTCAATTGAGAAAGTTCATGCGGATGCAGAACGTGATAATTGGATGAGTGCACAAGAAACCCTTGAGTATGGCTTTATTGATGAAATCATGGCCAATAACGATTTGAAATAAGATAAGTAAAACGAAGGTTCCTCATTAGGGCTTTCGTTTTTATCTTGTTGTAACCTTGCTAAGTTTCTTATCTAGTTTGGTGCTTGCTCACGATTTGATCAGACTCATAGATTATTGAAATGAGATGAAGAGTGGGGGCTAGTATGAGAAAAGGACTTTAGATAACTGTTTTTAGTCATCTTAGCTTATTTAGATTTTTAAGGAAAATATGGTATAATACCCCTATGTTAATCATTGATGAAAGTCTTATTGAACTAGAAGATGCTGCTGATAATCTTGTTAGTTCATTTTTAAAGTTGCCTATTGTTCAAACCTATTTGATAGCTTTGGCTGAATTTGAGGAAAATGATATCTTACAAGACCAAATTAGTCAGTTTGTGACTTTGAAGGAATCCTTTGAAGAGAATGAAGCTTATTTAGCCTATCGTCCTGAAATTCGAGAATTAAAACGGAAGATGTTAAAGCAGAAGCGGTTGATAGATACAAATCCACTAGTACTATCCTTGAGAGAAAGTCAATTGGCTGTTCAGAAGGAATTATCTAATCTAGCAGAATCCTTAGCTCAATCTGTTTCTGAAGATATTTTTGTAGATAGAGCCTTACCTTTTTACCCTCACAAACGACCTCATAAAGCAGGTGAAAATATCATAGAAAGAACCTAGTATGGAAAAAACAGCACGCGTAGGTCTGACGATCTACCTTTACTATAATAGAGATGCTCGCAAACTCAATAAGATAGGGGATTTTTATTACCATTCAAAGCGTTTGCATTATGTGATTTACTATGTCAATTTAGATGAAGTTGATGAAGTTATTTCCTATTTAAATAGTCAGCGTTTCGTGAAAAAAGTCTTGGTGTCAGAGTTGGAAACTATTGATACTAATTTTGTTGGAAATTTAGAACGTTAACGAGATAGGCTTAAGTTACTTAATTGTTTAAAACAAGGGTAACTTAAGCTTTTTTTGTTGGTTTAGAAAACGATTACTTAAATGTGAAAGGATAATATAACTTGACAATATTCAGATAATTCAGTACGCTATAAGTTGGACTTTTTAAGTAAAAATTAAGGAGAATAATTATGTCTAAAAAGATTACACTCATTGTGTTAGCTTTTTTTGCATCAATCTTTTTGGTTGCTTGTGGTAAATCACCAGATGTTACTGCAAATGCATCAGGAACAGAGATTGGTGATACCATTAAAATTGGTGTTAACTTAGAGCTAACTGGTGGTGTTGCAGCCTATGGGCAAGCAGAGAATAACGGTATTAAGCTTGCCGTTGATGAAATCAATGCCGCTGGCGGTGTTGATGGTAAAAAACTTGAATTAGTTACCAAAGATAACAAGTCTGAAAATGCGGAAGCATCAACATCAGCTACTAACTTGGCCATCCAAAGCCAAGTTAATGCTATTGTAGGACCAGCAACATCAGGTGCTGTTGCGGCGTCAAGTTTGATTTCACAAAAAACAGGTGTGCCATTGATGACGCCATCTGGGACACAAGATAGTTTGACTGTTAATACAGATGGTAGCACAAAAGAGTATGTTTTCCGTACAACCTTCCAAGATAGCTTCCAAGGTAAAGTCTTAGCACAATATGCCTATAACAGTTTAAGTGCTAAAAAAGTAGTTCTTTACTATGATAACTCGTCAGATTACGCTAAAGGGATTGCAGAGGAATTCAAACGCCAATATAAGGGTGAGATTGTGACAACAGCAACATTTGCGTCTGGTGATAAAGATTACCAATCAGCTCTTACTAAGTTTAAAGATTTAAACTATGATGCTATTGTTATGCCTGGTTACTACACTGAAACAGGGATTATTACTAAGCAGGCGCGTGATATGGGAATCAAGGTTCCAATTCTTGGACCTGATGGATTCAGTGATTCAACCTTTGCAGACCTTGCAGGCGCAGCGAATACAACAAATGTTTACTACGTATCAGGTTACTCAACAAATGTTTCCTTGTCTGATAATGCCTCAGCTTTCATCAAGTCTTATAAAAAAGCTTACGGTTCAGAACCAAATCAGTTTGTAGCGCTTGCTTACGATTCTATTTACATGATTGCAGAAGCTGCTAAGGGAGCAGAAACATCAAAAGATATCGCCACAAACCTTGCTAATTTGAAGAATTTTAGTGGGGTAACAGGTAAAATGACCATTGATTCACAACACAACCCAATCAAGACAGCCTTGATGGTTCGTATGGAAAATGGTAAAGAAGCCTCAGCCGAAGCTGTTGAGGTTGAAAAATAATCTGTTAGACGCTCTGTCGGTCTAGAAGAAAAGAAATATACTAGAAAGTTTGGTTTATATGTTTTTAGAACAACTTCCCCAACAGCTAGTGAATGGTATTATTTTGGGTAGTATCTATGCCTTGCTTGCCCTTGGTTATACCATGGTTTATGGGATTATTAAATTGATTAACTTTGCTCATGGAGACATCTATATGATGGGTGCCTTCATCGGCTATTATGCCATTAATTCGCTACATATGAATTTTTGGTTCGCTTTAATTTTTGCAATGCTTGCATGTGCTCTTTTGGGAATGCTGATTGAATTTTTAGCCTATCGTCCTCTACGTCATTCAACACGTATCTCGGCTTTGATCACAGCAATTGGTGTGTCATTTTTCCTTGAGTACGGAATGGTTTACCTAGTTGGAGCAGATACACGCTCTTTCCCTCAAGCGATTAAAGTGGTTACTTATAAATTAGGATCAATCAGTGTAACAAACGTTCAATTGTTGATTTTAGTAGTTGCACTTATTTTGATGGTTGCTTTGCAAGTAATTGTCCAAAAAACAAAAATGGGTAAAGCGATGCGTGCTGTTTCTGTTGATAGCGATGCTGCTCAGTTGATGGGTATCAATGTGAATTCAACTATTAGTTTTACATTTGCTCTTGGTTCATCTCTTGCTGGTGCAGCGGGTGTTCTTATCGGTCTTTACTACAACTCACTTGAGCCTCTTATGGGGATGACTCCTGGTATCAAAGCTTTCGTTGCTGCCGTTCTTGGAGGAATTGGTATTATTCCAGGTGCAGCGCTTGGTGGTTTTGTCATTGGTATCCTTGAAACAATGTCAACAGCTGTTAACCTTTCAAGTTACCGTGATGCCATTGTTTACGGTGTTTTGATTATCATCCTCTTGGTTCGTCCAGCGGGTATCCTTGGTAAAAATGTGAAAGAGAAGGTGTAAGACATGAAAAAGAATCTTAAAGTAAATCTTGCTTGGCTTGCTATCATTATCGGTCTCTTTGCTATTTTGAAAGTTCTTGAACTAACGGGTATCATGAACTTGTACTACGTCCAAATCTTAATGGGGATTGGTATCTCAATTTTGATGGGACTTGGAACTAACTTGGTTCTTGGTTTCTCTGGACAGTTTACCTTAGGTCAAGCTGGTTTCATGGCTATCGGAGCTTATTCATCAGCTATTATTACGACTTACCTCCCTACTTATGATGGGTTCTATCTGTCAATGTTGGTTGGTGTGATTATTGCTGCTTTGGTTGCCTTGATTTTCGGTTTGCCAACACTTCGTCTAAAAGGTGACTATCTTGCCATTGCTACACTTGGTATGGCGGAAATCATCCGTATTGCCATTGTCAACGGTGGTGAAGTAACTAATGGTGCAGCAGGTTTGACAGGAATTCTTCCTTATACAACTTGGCCAGTTATTTATTTCTTCGTTGTGGTTATTATCATCCTAGTGCTTAACTTCCTTCGTTCTGCAACAGGTCGTCAAGCAATTACTCTTCGTGAAGATGAGATTGCGGCTGAGTCAATGGGTGTAAATGTCACTAAAATGAAAGTTATGATTTTTGTTTTCGGTGCTATGATCTCAGCAATCGCTGGTTCACTTTACGTCAGTTATATCGGAACAGTTGTTCCAAAAGACTTCACCATTATGAAGTCAATTGATTACCTTATCATTGCTGTTCTTGGTGGTCTTGGTTCAATTACAGGTACTATCATCGCAGCCATCGTTCTTGGTATTCTTAATATGTTCCTTCAAAATGTTTCAAACCTGCGTATGATTATTTACTCATTAGCACTTATTCTCGTGATGCTCTTCCGTCCAGGTGGGCTTTTGGGAACAAAAGAATTCTATCTTTCAAAATACTTTACTAAAAATAAGGAGGGCAAAAACTAATGGCACTTCTTGAAGTTAAAAATTTAACAAAAAACTTTGGTGGTTTGACTGCTGTAGGTGACGTGACCATGGAACTCAATGAAGGTGAGTTAGTGGGACTTATCGGACCTAATGGTGCGGGTAAAACTACACTGTTCAACCTTTTAACAGGCGTCTATGAGCCAAGTGAAGGGACAGTTACCTTAGATGGGACTGTTTTGAATGGTAAAGCACCTTATAAGATTGCTTCACTTGGTTTATCACGTACTTTCCAAAATATTCGATTGTTTAAAGATATGACTGTTTTGGAAAATGTTTTAATCGGTCTTGCTAATAAAAAATCTTCGCATTTATTTGCTTCTCTCCTTCGTTTGCCTAAATTCTATTCAAGTGAAGAGGCTTTGAAAGCTAAAGCTTTGGAGTTACTGGCTATCTTTGATTTAGATGGCGAAGCAGATACCTTAGCTAAGAATCTGGCTTACGGACAACAACGTCGCTTGGAAATCGTACGTGCCTTGGCAACAGAGCCTAAAATTCTTTTCCTTGATGAGCCTGCTGCAGGGATGAACCCACAGGAAACAGCAGAATTGACAGCTCTTATTCGTCAAATCAAGGAGCAGTTTGGTATCACGATTATCCTTATTGAACACGATATGAGTTTGGTTATGGAAGTTACTGAGCGTATCTATGTGCTTGAGTACGGTCGTTTGATTGCTCACGGAACACCAGATGAAATCAAGAATGACAAACGTGTTATCGAAGCTTATCTTGGAGGTGAAGCATAATGGCTATGTTAGAAGTCAAAAATCTCTCAATCAGCTATGGTGCCATTGAGGCGGTAAAAGATGTTAGCTTTGAAGTCAACGAGGGAGAAGTTGTGACCCTTATCGGTGCCAACGGTGCTGGTAAGACATCTATTCTTCGTACCATTTCAGGGCTTGTCAAACCAAGTGATGGTGAGATCATGTATATCGGAAATGATATCACTAAAGTCCCAGCTCGTAAAATCGTTGCTGACGGTCTGGCACAAGTTCCAGAAGGGCGTCATGTTTTTTCTGGTTTGACTGTTATGGAAAACCTTGAAATGGGTGCTTTCTTGAAGAAAAACAGGGAAGAAAATGCTGCTAACTTGAAGAAAATTTTCCAGCGTTTCCCACGTCTTGAAGAACGTAAAAATCAAGATGCTGCAACCCTTTCAGGTGGTGAGCAACAAATGCTTGCTATGGGGCGTGCACTGATGAGTCAGCCAAAACTCTTACTTTTGGATGAGCCATCAATGGGACTTGCTCCAATCTTTATTCAAGAAATTTTTGATATCATTCAAGATATCCAAAAACAAGGCACAACAGTACTTTTGATCGAGCAAAATGCCAATAAGGCACTCTCAATCGCAGACCGTGGCTATGTTCTTGAAACAGGAAAAATTGTTCTTTCAGGAACAGGTAAAGAACTCCTTGAGTCAGATGAAGTTCGCAAGGCTTACCTTGGTGGATAAAAAATCAACAGTATCTGTTGACCTTATAAGAACATTTAGTTCTTGTTAAGTGAGAGGCAAACTCAATTTGGGTTTGTCTTTTTTATTTGGTGGTTATCAGTTAACTTGCGGTTTAAAGATCTTTCAAAGGATTTGTAACGAATCTTTACTGGCTTTTCAATAATTTTCATTCTAAACACGTAAGCCTTTTCAAAATATGGTATAATAGTATCAAGGGTAAAGAAAAACTAAAACTAGCTGATTTCTGTTTTGGTAACTCTTTTACACAGCTTATCTTAGGGATGAAATTCCCTATCATATTGGAGGAGAAAAGCTTATGGCTGTTAGAGATTTTATGAGTAATAAGGTGGTCTATGTATCACCAGATACAACGGTTGCTCATGCTACAGATGTTATGAGAGAGCAAGGGTTACGCCGTTTACCTGTTATTGAAAACGACCGTTTGGTTGGTCTCGTTACAGAAAGTTCAATAGCAGATGCTAGCCCATCTAAGGCGACAAGTCTTTCCATTTTTGAGATGAATTACCTTCTCAATAAAACGAAGATTCGTGATATTATGATTAAAGATGTTGTCACTGTTTCTAAGTTTGCTTCTCTTGAAGATGCTATTTATCTTATGATGACACACAGTATTGCTGTTTTAGTTGTGGTTGATAATGATCAAGTTTCTGGTATCATTACAGATAAAGACATCTACCGTGCTTTTCTTCAAGTTTCTGGTTATGGAGAGCGTGGCGTACGTCTTAACTTGTTGGCAGAAAATCAAATTGGTGTATTAGACAGTATTGTCCATACGATTTCCCAAGAAGGTTTGAATATTAGAAGTACCTTGATGGTAAATCGTAAATCAGGTAAAGTAGCACTTGAAGTCCAGATTGATAGTGATCAATTTGACTTGGATGCTCTTCGTCAAAAACTTGAAAATAAAGGGTTTGAAATAGAATCCCTAGAAAGAACAGCATCAAAAGTTGGTTTCTAGAGACTAGCAATCAATTTGAACAGATAAGGGAGTAGTGGAGTGACACTGTCAGTTTGCTACTCCCTTTTTTTGCTGATTTTTGGTAAAATAGTAGAGAACGAAAAAAGAAGGAATCAGTATGACAAAAGGTATTTTTATTTCGCTTGAAGGACCAGATGGAGCAGGAAAAACAACTGTTTTGAATAAGTTATTGCCGGCTTTGGAAAAACGGCATTCTGCTGGTGTTGTGACGACACGTGAACCAGGTGGCGTTATGATAGCAGAGGCTATTCGAGAGGTTATTCTAGATGTCAATAATACAGCTATGGACAGTAAGACAGAGTTGCTTCTTTATATAGCTGCGCGTCGTCAGCATCTTGTTGAGCGTGTGCTTCCGAATCTGGAATCAGGTAAATTGGTCTTAGTGGACCGTTTTATCGACTCTTCTGTCGCTTATCAAGGGGCAGGTAGAGGGCTTTCTAGTGAAGATATTAAATGGTTGAATACTTATGCTACAGATGGGTTAGAACCTGATTTAACTCTCCTTTTGGATATTGAGTCTGAGCTAGGTTTAAGTCGTATTGCTCAAAACTCAGACCGTGAGGTCAATCGCCTTGATTTAGAAAAAATAGATATGCATCAGCGTGTTCGTCAAGGTTACCTTGAGTTGGCACAAGAGAATCCAGAACGTATTAAAATTATCGATGCTTCTAATGATATTGAGACAGTTGTCTCAGAAGCTCTAAAGGCAATTGAGGCTGTTTTGAAGCCTTCAAAGGATGCTTAGCATGGAGCAACAGATTCTTTCAGAAAAACGTCAACATCATTTTCGTCAGGCGATACAGTCTCAAAAGTTAAGTCATGCTTACTTGTTTTCAGGGCAATTTGGTTCTTTTGAATTTGCTATCTGGTTGGCTCAGGCTGTTTTTTGTGAGCTTGATCAGACAGGACACCCTTGTCAGAAGTGCCGTTCTTGCCGTTTGATTTCAGAGCAGTCCTTTCCTGATTTAAAAATAGTAGAACCTACTAACGGTGTGATTAAGACAGATCAGATACGTCAGATGACGGCAGAATTTACAAAATCGAGTTTTGAAGGTCGTAGTCAATTTTTTATTATTCGTGATGCGGAAAAGATGCATCTCAATGCGACCAATGCTTTGTTAAAGTTTATTGAAGAGCCACAGAGTCAGCTGACGATTGTTTTATTAACGGCTAATGAAGAGCTTATTTTGCCAACGGTTCGTAGTCGTAGCCAAGTGATTCGATTTCAAAAACAAGAGCAGGTCTTAGAGGACTACCTTAATCAAAAAGGGCTTTTATTGACAGAAGCAAGAGCCTTGGCTTTTTTAGCGAATTCCTTCCAAGAAGCAGACGAGTTAGCAGAGAATAGTAAGTTACTTGAACTGCTAAAAACAACGCAACGCTTTGTTAAGATAGTGACAAAGCAAACTGATATGGCTTACTTAGAGGTCTCTCGACTGGCTTTTCAAGCAAATGATAAGTTACTGCAAGAGTATGTTTTTCAGTTGTTAAGCTACTATTTATCTCAACAACTATCAGAAAGACCAACAGTGACCTATCTGACATGCTTGCATCAAGCAAGACAGATGTGGCTTGCCAATGTCAGTTTTCAAAATGTTTTAGAATATATGGTGATTAAATGACAGAAGTAATTGGTGTACGTTATGCCGATGATAATGAATTAGTATATGTAAGAGCAGATCAGATCTATCGTAAAGATGACTTGCTTGTGATTAATCAGAAAAAAGGAAATCGACTGGCTAAGGTTTTCCTAGAAAATCATGAGGTGGCAGAAAGCAAGCTCCCTACGGAATTAGCAACGGTGTTTTCTATTGCAGATTCTAGAGATATTCAAGCCTTTGAAGCGAATCGTCAGTTGGCTCAAGACAGTCTACCGAAGGTTAAAGACTTGATTCGATTAAATGATTTGGAGATGAAGCTAGTGGCTATTACCTTTCCATTAGATCGTCAGCGTGTTTTAATCACTTTTACTTCAGAGAAACGTGTTGACTTTCGCCAGTTACTGAAAGATTTGGCAAAACTGTTTCGAACACGTATTGAGCTTCGTCAAATCAATCAGCGAGAAGAGGCTAAAGTTTATGGTGGTTTGGGACCGTGTGGTCGTCCTTTATGTTGTTCGACCTTTTTGGGAGATTTTCCACCTGTTTCAATTAAAATGCTTAAAAATCAACGTTTATCATTAAATAGCGGAAAATACAACGGTCTTTGTGGGCGTTTGATGTGTTGTCTCAGTTTTGAGGATGATTTTTATAAGGAAGCTAAGACGAAATTTCCTGACTATGGTAGCTCTGTTACGACGAAAGACGGAGTAGGTCATGTGACGGGATTTGATGTTTTTGCAGATACTGTTCGTGTTAGTCTGGATGACAGCCACCGTCAACTAACTTATGCACTAGAGGAGATTGAAAGTTATGGATAAAAAAGAATTATTTGACGCCTTTGATGGCTTTTCACAAAATCTCGTTAAGCATCTGGCGGCTATTGAAACGATGAAAAAGCACGTTCAGTCTCTCATTGAAGAAAATACAGCTCTGCGTTTGGAAAATGATAAATTAAGAAAACGATTGACACAATTGGAAGAAAAAGAAGCGAGTCAAACAGCAAAGCATAGCACAAAGTACATTGAGGGGATTTACCAAGATGGTTTTCACATCTGTAATGACTATTACGGACAGCGTCGTGAAAATGATGAAGAGTGTATGTTTTGTATGGAAGTGCTAGATAGAGAGTAGGGTTATGCAAGTTCAAAGTAGTTTTAAAGGAGCATCATCGTTTGGGAGTCTTTACTTGGTCCCAACTCCCATTGGTAACCTTGAAGATATGACCTTTCGTGCTATTAAGGTTCTTGAGTCGGTAGATTTTATCTGTGCAGAAGATACGCGTAATACAGGGCTTTTACTCAAACATTTTGATATTTCTACGAAGCAAATTAGTTTTCATGAGCATAACGCTTATGACAAGATTCCAGATTTACTTGACTTGTTGAAAGAAGGAAAAAACTTAGCTCAAGTTTCAGATGCTGGAATGCCATCGATTTCAGATCCTGGTCATGACTTGGTCAAAGCAGCCATTGCAGAAAATATCTCTGTGATTTCCATACCAGGGGCTTCTGCAGGAATCACCGCTTTGATTGCAAGTGGTTTAGCTCCTCAACCCCATATTTTCTACGGTTTTTTACCTCGTAAGGCAGGGCAACAAAAAGAGTTTTTCCAAGACAAGCTGGCTTATCCAGAAACCCAAATCTTTTATGAATCTCCCTATCGTGTCGCTGATACTCTTAAAAATATGCTGTCTGTTTATGGAGATCGCCAAGTTACAGTAGTCCGTGAATTGACAAAGTTATACGAAGAGTACTTGAGAGGAAGCATTTCAGAATTAGTAGCTGCTCTTTCTGAAAAACCACTCAAGGGAGAATGCTTGATTATTGTTTCAGGAAATGATGGTCAGCTATCGTCTTCTGAGGAAGACAGTGATGATTTAGATATTCTGAGCTTAGTGACACAGCTCATTGAAGCTGGTAAGAAGCCTAACCAAGCTATTAAGCAGGTGGCTAAAGACTACAAGTTAAATCGTCAAGAAGTCTACAATAGCTATCACGGGATTGATTAGCCAAGAAAGTAGGATAAGCAAGTCCTTGATTAGTTCAGTTTGGAATGCTTATCTATTTTAACAGCCTAGGTTGGGCTGTTTTTTTGTTTCATTTTTAAGACATTTGATCATCTGTCAAGATAGCTTTCTATTTGAAAAACCTCTAAAAATTGAAAATTTTCTTTATAGTTGTCTTGTAACATAAAATGTCACATTTTTCGGAATTTTTTGAAATTTTAAAAAATAATTATTTCTTTTAATTTATTTATATGTTATATTATATAACATATAAATAAAGGAGGAATTTTATGGATACAGGTTCTATCGCATTTATTGTTATCTGCTCAGCTCTTGTCTTTTTGATGACACCAGGATTGGCATTCTTTTATGGGGGGCTAGGACGTCGTAAAAATGTTATCAATACGATGATGATGACAGTAGCTCCTTTGGCGCTAGCTTCAATACTTTGGTTTGTGGCTGGCTACTCCTTGTCATTTGGAGGTGAGGGAAGTATCTTTGGTAATTTCTCGCACCTTTTCTTGGGAGGAATCTCTGAGACAGCATCGACACGTGGCTTGGCTATTCCAGACTTACTCTTTGCTGCTTTCCAGATGATGTTTTCGATTATTACGATCGGTATCTTGACGGGCTCAGTTGCTGGTCGGATGCGTTTTTTACCCTTGATGATTTTTATTATCGCTTGGCTCTTTTTAGTCTATTACCCATTTGCTCATATGGTTTGGGATGAAGGGTTGCTTGCAAAGTGGGGAACGATTGACTTTGCTGGTGGTGATGTGGTACATATTACATCTGGTGTGTCAGGATTTGTCTTGGCATTGGTCTTAGGAAAACGTCGTGACTTTTCTCACTTAGAGCATCGTCCTCATAATGTTCCTTTTGTCCTCTTGGGAGCAGGTTTACTTTGGTTTGGTTGGTTTGGTTTCAATGGTGGCTCAGCTTTAGCAGCAAATGGATTATCTGTTCATGCTATGGTTACAACCCATTTGTCTGCAGCAGCTGCTATGTTCTCTTGGGTCCTGATTGAATATTTCCTTTCTGGGAAACCTACCCTAGTTGGGGCCTCTACAGGTTTGGTCGCTGGTTTGGTCGCTATTACACCAGGAGCAGGTTTTGTTTCTATTTGGAGTTCACTTATTATTGGTTTTTTGGTGAGTCCAGTCTGCTATGCCGCTATTTATATGATTAAATCAAGATGGGCTGTCGATGATGCTTTGGATGCATTTGGATGTCACGGGGTTGGTGGTATCTTTGGAGGAATTGTTACAGCCATTTTTACGACACCAGATTTAGCACTTGATTCAAATAATGTCGGCTTAATTTATGGTAATAGTCACTTGTTATTTGTTACTTTAGGTGCTATTCTAGTGACAATTATCTGGTCTGCCCTAGCAACCTTTATTATCGTTAAGGGTATCTCATTAGTAATGCCTATTCGTGTTACTGACCACGAAGAAGCCGTTGGTCTTGATGATAGTCAACATGCTGAGACAGCCTACCCAACCTTTATGGGATTGGATCAGTAATCTCTCAATTTATTATCTCAATTTAGAAATGTAGGTAGTTCGATGAAAAAAGTAGAAGCGATTATTCGTTCGGATAAGTTAGAAAATCTAAAAGAAACGATTACAACTTCAGGACTTGTCAAAGGTTTGAGTATTTCTCAAGTTCTGGGATACGGTAATCAAAAGGGCTTTGCTGAGTTTGTTCGTGGCCAGCGTGTCATTCCAGCCTTACTTGCCAAGGTTAAGGTTGAAATTGTGGTACATGACGATTCAGTAGATGAAGTTGTTGATTTGATTTGTCAAGCCGTCAGAACCGGTGAGGTTGGAGATGGCAAAATTTTTGTTAGTCCAATCGAGGAAGTTATTCGTATTCGTACGGGTGAACGTGGCGGAGACGCTATATAGAGATGATAGTGGGATTTTTCTATTACCTAAAAGGTAGTAAGGAAAGTTCCACTTTTTTGATGGGATAATCAGATGAGTAGTGTGTTAAGAGAGGTGATGTTTGGGAGTTAGCGTAAAGATTCTATATGATGACGCATGATGTTCTTGAAAAGGCAGACGTTAAGGCTATCAATAACTAAAATAAGGGAATGAAATGGCTTTAATTCCGAATTTTAAGGGTTTGGTCATCGAAAAAATCTTTACAAAATTCTGACAATTTGGTATACTTGGATTAATTTTATTTGGAGGTAAATCAATGACAATTTACAATTTCTCTGCAGGTCCTGCAGTATTGCCACAAGAAGTGCTAAAAAAAGCACAAGCTGAATTTTTGGACTATGCCAACTCCGGCATGAGTGTAATGGAATTGTCCCACCGCTCCAAAGAATTCGATGATATCATCAAAGATGCAGAAAGCCTACTTCGTGATTTGATGGCTATTCCTGATAACTATAAGGTTATTTTTCTACAAGGGGGAGGCTCACTCCAATTTTCAATGCTTCCATTGAACCTAGCCAAAGGTAAGAAAGCCTACTATCTTGTTGCTGGTTCATGGGGTAAAAAAGCTTATACAGAGGCTGTTAAATTATCAAAAACAATTGATTTTGAACCAGTTCTTTTGGCTTCTTCAGAAGAAACAGTCTATGATCATATCCCTAGTTTTGATGCTTCGACTATCGATCCAGAAGCAGCTTATGTTCATTTGACTACTAACAATACTATTGAAGGAACATCTGTTTACGATCTTCCTGATACAAATGGTGTGCCAATTGTAGCTGATATGTCTTCAAATATCTTGGCAGTTCGCTACAATGTTGAAGATTTTGGTCTTATCTATGCAGGAGCACAAAAAAACATCGGACCTGCTGGTGTTACTATCGTTATTGTGCGTGAAGATCTTCTGAATGATGAACCAGTTCTTTCAAGTATGTTAGATTACCGCATCCAAGCTGAAGCAGGTTCTCTTTACAATACCCCACCAACCTTTGGTATCTATATGGCAAAACTTGTTTTTGAACATGTTAAAGCCTTGGGTGGTGTTGATAAGATGGAAGACATTAATCGTGAAAAATCAGGTCTTTTGTACGACTATATCGAAGAGTCTGATTTCTATACAAGCCCAGTTAAAAAAGCAGGCGATCGCTCTGTAGCTAACATTCCATTTGTGACCCCATCTAAAGAGTTGGATGCTAAGTTTGTTAAAGAAGCTGATGCTCTTGGCTTTAAAAATATCAAAGGTCACCGTTCAGTTGGTGGTATGCGTGCAAGTCTTTACAATGCATTCCCACGTCAAGGTGTCTTAGATTTGATTGATTTCATGGCAAAATTTGAAGCAGAAAATAAATAATACCAATTAAAGAAACGAGTTGACATGATGGAAATCAGACAAGCCTTTCCAAATGAAGTGGACACAATAGTTGCCATCATTGAAGATGCACGACAACAGATTGCAGCTTACGGTGGAGAGCAGTGGCAGACAGTGTATCCAACCAGAGATAAGATTATCGACGATATTCTGAGTGGTGCAGGATATGTTGCAGTCATTGAAGGTATTGTTGCAGCTTATGGAGCAGTCGTTGATGGTCAAGATGAAGCTTATGCTAATATTTATGACGGTAAGTGGCAGCACAATAATCATCGTTATGTGACCTTTCATCGTATCGCAGTGTCATCTGCTTTTAAAGGTCAAGGCGTTGCTCAGACTTTTTTGCAAGGGTTGATTGAAGGTCAGTCAGGTCCAGATTTTCGTATTGACACTCATGAGGACAACAAAGCGATGCAGCATATTATTCAAAAGCTAGGCTTTGTTTATTGTGGAAAAGTACCGATTGATGGTGAGCGATTAGCTTATCAAAAAATTAAAACGAAAGCAGAGTCAGCTTCTTATCAAGAAATTAGCGAAGCTGACTATCACGCAATTTAAATAGAATAGGGAGGCTAGGATGACTTCCTAGCCTTTCTTTGCTTATCAAGGAGAAATAAGATGGTATTTAGTGTAAAAACATTTAATAATATTAACCAAATTGGTTTGAAAGAATTAGGAAATCAGTTCCAAATTGATGGTGATTTAGCAGAAAATCCAGATGCTTACATTATTCGTAGCCAAAACCTTCATGATGTTGACTTTCCAAGTCAATTAAAAGCTATTGCACGTGCAGGAGCAGGAACTAATAATATTCCTGTTGATAAAGCATCTGAGCAAGGAATCGTTGTTTTCAATACACCAGGTGCTAATGCTAATGCTGTTAAAGAAGCTGTTATTGCATCAATTTTGTTATCAGCACGTGACTACATTGCGGCTAATACGTGGACTAACACCTTGACTGGTGATGATGTCCCAAAACAAGTTGAAGCCGGTAAAAAACAGTTTGCAGGTACTGAAATCCGTGGTAAAAAACTAGGTGTTATTGGTTTAGGAGCTATCGGTTCACGTATCGCTAACGATGCACGTCGTTTGGGGATGACTGTTTTCGGTTACGACCCTTATGTGTCTATCGATGCGGCATGGAACATCTCACACCACGTTCGTCGTGTTAAAGAGTTGAAGGAAATCTTTGAAACATGTGATTATATTACTGTTCATGTTCCTTTGACACCTGATACAAAACACACCTTTAACGCTGAAACATTCGCCCTTATGCAAAAAGGGACAACGATTATCAACTTTGCTCGTGCTGAGCTAGTGGATAATGCTGCGCTTTTTGATGCTATCGAAACTGGTGTCGTTAAACGCTACATCACAGATTTTGGTACAGAAGAGTTACTCAACAAAGAAGGGATTACAGTATTCCCACACGTCGGTGGTTCTACAGAAGAAGCAGAGCTTAACTGTGCTATTATGGCTGGTCAAGAAATTCGTCAATTTATGGAAACAGGAGAAATTACTAACTCTGTTAACTTCCCTAATATTCATCAGCCATTATCAGCACCATACCGTATCACTTTGATTAACAAAAATGTACCAAACATTGTGGCCCGTATCTCAACGGCTGTTTCTGATCTTAATATCAATATTGATAATATCATCAACCGTTCAAAAGGTGACTATGCTTACACGCTTCTTGACCTAGATGAGTCTGATAAAGCTAAAGTTGATGAGCTTGTTGCCAAGTTCGAGGAAAATGATAATATTGTGCGCGTGCGCCTTATTAAAGGAAACTAACATGATGGATAAAAACGACATTAAACAGTACAAGCAAGACTTATCAGAGCGATTTTTTGGACTGAACTTTGATAATAAAGCCCACAATCTTAAATTTATTGTGGATAGAGAGACAGGTGTCGAATACCTTGCTATGGGAGGAGGGTTCTCACCTGTTTTGACACCCCTTGTTGACGTTGATGGAAGACCTAAAATCAATCAGTTATGGAAAGAGGGAAAATTATCTTAAAACAAAGAGCAAGGAATTGGTTTTCCTTGCTCTTTTTAGCTATAATAGGCTTATGTTTTATCGCACGACTTATGTATCGCCGATTGGAAAAATCAAGCTTCTAGCTGATCGTACTAGTCTTTTATTTGCTTATTTTGAGGGACAAGCGTATTTTGAAGAGAAGTCGGCTTGGTTTACTAGCAGATTGGAGGAGAATGCTGTGTTAAAGGGAGCTATTTCTTGGTTGGATTCTTATTTTAAAGGTCACAATCCAGCTATGGATGATTTGAACTTATCTGCTCAAGGAACCGATTTCCAAACACGTGTTTGGAAAGAGCTGTTGACAATCCCTTATGGAGAGACAAGGACTTATGGTCAGTTAGCCAGTTTATGCGATTGTCCTTCTGCACAGGCTGTTGGCGCTGCGATTGGAAAAAATCCCTTGCTTATCTTTGTCCCTTGCCACCGTGTCCTATCTTCTACTAGAAAGTTGACAGGTTATTCAGGAGGTTTGGAGAAAAAGGCTTGGTTACTAGATCATGAATTAGAAAGAGAGTAGCATGCTCACATTTTACGAATACCCTAAATGCACCACCTGCCGTAAGGCTAAGAAAGAATTAACGGATTTGGGAATCTCTTTTGAATCGGTAGATATCAAAGTGAACCCTCCAAAAGTTGATTTGTTACGTGATTTGCTTGAAAAATCAGACTTAGACTTAAAGAAATTATTTAACACTTCGGGGCAATCTTATCGTTCCCTGGGGCTAAAAGATAAGTTTCCTGATTTGAGTCTTGATGAGGCCTTGACCTTGTTAGCAAATGACGGGATGTTAATTAAACGACCGATTCTTATCAAGGACAATAAGATTCTCCAAATTGGCTACCGTACGCCTTATGGTGAGTTGGGAGAATTAGCGGCCCAAAAAGATTAGTAGATGAGATAAGTTTATAAAAAGAGTTGATTTCACACCTGAGGATGGAAGAAATCAACTCTTTTACTATTTGAAAAAATAAATGATAAAAACTAAGAAAAAGGCTCCGATTAAAAAGGCGAGAAAGATTTGTTTAGTCTGCTCTTGATGGCTTGCTTGTCTAAACTCTTTTAGCCAAAGCTGATATCTCAGATAGGCATAGATGCTAACCTGATAAAGAATGCATCCGATGAAACTTAAGAAAGAAATAGTTCTCAGAATTTGTGTTAGAGGGTTGTTGATTTTAGCGAAAACAATTCCCAATATTAGTGCAGTAATAGGAAAGAGAAGTTTGTACTTTTTCATTAAAACCACCTCCTGTTTGTCACCTTTATGATAGCATTTAGAGGTTTGACTGTCAATGTTAAAGGTACTTGCTCACGACAAACGCATGAAACAGTTATTTCCGAATTATAGTACAGTTTAAAATAGATACTTTTACTGTTATTCCTATAGTAAGACGTTCAAAGTATTTTAGATTTTTTTGAAATACCTGAACTTTGAATTGCAGAAAGCTTTATTTTCACTCTAAAAATCTTTCATGCGTTTGTCGTGGTACTTGCTGGCTTCGCGGATAGATAGTGGAGCTAGTCGATCATGGTGTTTTTGGACAAAGCTACGCACCCAATCAGGATTGGTCTTTGAGTAATCGCGTAAGGACCAGCCAATGGCTTTGTTGATAAAGAATTCCTTACTACCGAGGTTATTGAGGATAATTTCAGCTAGAAGCTCAGTCTTGGTTTGTTCTTTTCGTCCTAGCTGGTGGTCGATGGCGATACGGCGAATCCAAAAGTCATTTGATGTTGAAAAGTCTCGCATGATATCATCGATACGCTCGTCGTCAATACGACCAAAAATGCGATCGAAGTGGTCAATTGTGTCCCACCATTCCTTACTTGATGCATAGGTCAGGAGTTTTGGAATATGGTCATAGCTAATAAACTTTTGTAGTCCTTTTAGATAGTCACAGACAAAGTATTGAAGTTCACGCTGAGGAGCTTGCCAAGCTAAATCTAATAAGTCCCAGTTAATGACTTGTTGTTTTTTATCTCTAGCGATAATAGCTTTGTAGAGGTTTCGGCGTTGAGGTGTTGGAACACCAAAAAAGTCGAACTGATCTCTCATATAAGCAGCCATTTTCTTACTTCTTTCTGCATCAGCTTGTTTTTCAAATGCTAAAAGAAGGTCTGTAAAGTCTTGTTTAGTGGTCATATTTGTCTCCTTTGAGCCTTTATTATAGAGGATTAGTTGATGGCGGGCAAGTGATTGGCATGCTATAATAGGAGATGAAAGTGAGGTTATTATGGTTCTATCAAAGAAGAAAGCACGCTATGTTATTGAGGAGATTATCGCCCTCTTTCCTGATGCGGAGCCTAGTTTAGATTTTAGAAACCATTTCGAATTGGTTATCGCAGTGCTATTATCAGCCCAGACAACTGACGTCGCGGTCAATAAAGTCACCCCAGCTCTCTTTGAAGCCTTTCCGACGCCAGAGGCCATGGCAGCTGCACCAGAAGAAGTCTTAGCCACTTATATCTCTCGATTAGGACTTTATAAAAATAAAGCCAAGTATATGAAAAAATGCGCCCAACAATTGGTAGATGACTTTGGAGGGCAAGTGCCGAGCACTCGAAAAGAATTGGAAAGTTTGGCAGGAGTTGGTCGAAAGACTGCTAATGTGGTGATGTCTGTAGGTTTTGGAATTCCAGCATTTGCTGTGGACACCCATGTGGAACGTATCTGCAAACACCATGATATTGTTCCTCAGTCAGCGACTCCTCGACAGGTTGAAGATTATGTTTGCTCTATTTTACCTAAAAAGCTGTGGTTATCGGCTCACCAAGCCATGATTTATTTTGGACGTGCTATTTGCCACCCTAAAAACCCAGAGTGTCACGAATACCCACAACTTTACGATTTTTCAAGTATTAAATAAAACGCCCCAAATTTGTACGGCTTTCCGACGGTTAGTTATTTTGTCTAACTGTCGACTAGCGGTTCAAATTAGGGGAGTTTTTAGGTGAATTATCGGTTAAAAGCCACGTTTTTGTAGGGCGTTGATAAGAAGTACTGCGACGATTCCTGGGATAAATTGTCCAACGAGTAAGTTGGCAACAAGTACCCAGTATGGAACATGGAGTAAGCTGCTCAGCCATAGCGGAGCAACAAAGGACGGAATGAGAAAAATAGCTAGTGCTACTACCCAACTGTTTAGGTTAAGTTTTTTGATGAGGTAGATAGCTCCAGTTGTTAGAATACCAGCAAAGAAGCCGCCGATGATATCAAGAATTCCTAGACCACCGAAGCTGTTAGCAATGGCATTGGCTAGGCTGAGAGGAACTGCTAGGAATGGATAGAGGTAGCTAAGGCCGTATAGAGCAGTAGCTAGACGCATTTGGTAGGCACCAAACGAGATGGACTGTGAGAGAAAAAGGACGGCTATGTACAGCGCCATAAAGATGGCAGATAGGACCAATTTCTGAGTGGGTTTAAGTGTTTTTGATGTCATTCTTTCCTCCTTGAGCTTTTACCACCAGAATGACGAGTGATAAAAGCTTAGTTTTGTTTAAAGACAGGAAGTTACGAACTGTCTAGTAGAATGCTATTATAAAGAAAACAGGACATTTTGACAAGTCAAGTTAGATTACTTTTAGTCTTTTTTCGCTTGGTGGAGAAGTTTTATTAGATTTTTGTAATGAAAAAGCAGTTAGGTAGCCTTTGAACTGCACCCCAAAAGTTAGACACAAAATCTAACGAATGGGGTGTTTTTTGATGAAATTAACGTATGAAGATAAATTAACAATATACGAGCTT
>NZ_JAFBEI010000017.1 GCF_016908655.1 Streptococcus saliviloxodontae | reverse complement strand
AGAAGTGACTCAAGAGAGTAGTGAAGCACCGAATTCAGATTTGCAAGTAGCTTCTGTATCAGAGTCTGTTTCGGTGTCAGTGTCAGAATCGGTAAGTGAATCGATTTCAGAATCTGTCTCAGAGTCTGTATCAACATCAATCTCTGAGTCAGTTAGCGAGTCGACATCAGAATCGCTTTCAGTATCTGAGTCACTATCAACATCAGAATCGTTGTCATCGTCTGAGTCTCTTTCAGCTTCAGAATCTTCAGTAACGACTTCTGAAACAGCAACTAAGACTGAAACAACAACCGAGGCGACAACAACTGACAGTGCTAGTCAAGCTTCTGAATCGTCTACAGTTTCTGAAGAAGAGTTGGCACAAGCTAAGTCAGATGCAACAAAAGCTTCACAGGACCTTGCAGATCAAATTGAGTTAGCTCAATCATTGAATATTGATGTGACAGCAGCTAAAGTTGTGGCTAGTCAAATTGATAGTTTGACAGAATCAGCGAGCGCTAGTCTAGCGAGCTTGATTGCTGTAACAAACAGCGCTAAAACGCAATCAGAACTCCTTGAAGAGGAAATCCTTGCCAAGGATGCTTCCGATGCTGTTTCGTCAGGCTCAGGTGATCCAGTTGCCGTAGTTTCAGCAACCATCTCTAAATCAGATATTAGTTCTAAAGTTGAGATAACAGATATTTCAATTACTGAGGATAAATTATCTAGCGATAATGTTGCTGGAACAATGAACTACGATAAGGCAGCAGCTTTTATTGGACGTTTTAGCTTTCAAGTGACGGACGTTCAAGAAGGGGATACTTTCACAGTTGAGCTTTCTAAAAATCTAAACACTGTTGGTCTGTCCGATGATGGTTTTGATAGTGATGAGAATGCTATCCGAGATACTACTGGTGGTATCATTGCTGTACCAACGTATGACAAAGCTTCTCATACGTTGACTTATACCTTTACTAAATACGCTGCTTTGAAACGCAATCTTTCAGGTAATGTCAGTCAAACGTTATTCCTAGATGGTGAGTATTTTTCACGATCAAAGAACAATGAAGTGTTTAGTATGTCTATCGGCGATAAAGTAGTAACTTCTGTACAGAATATTATATTTAACGAACCATTAAGTGATCAGCAGAGTGGAATTAATTCGGATTCTCTTGTTACAGCGACATCAGATGTAAATAGAACTTTTACTTATACTACTCAGATTAATCCTGAAGGACGAACT
Organism: Streptococcus saliviloxodontae; assembly: GCF_016908655.1. Lineage (GTDB taxonomy): Bacteria > Bacillota > Bacilli > Lactobacillales > Streptococcaceae > Streptococcus > Streptococcus saliviloxodontae. Next base: position 45,313 of record NZ_JAFBEI010000017.1, on the reverse strand, counting down.
ATGCGTCGCTTTGACAGAGCATCGTTAACAGCAACAGTAAGTAATGATGATTTGACAAAATCGAATGTTGATTTTTCAAAAGCTAGCTATAAGGTCTACAAAATGTCGCCAAGCGCTATGTCTTACAGTATGATACAAGACTACAGCAATGCAGAGGATGTCACGGACCAAGTCGGGATAAAACAAACAGCGGCCGGTATCGAAGTTAATTTGAATCAAACTTATATCTTATCAACCGAAGGATATGTTATCGTTGTCACAGCACCGATGAGTTCAAATGATGAAACAAGCTTGATGACAACTATTCCTTTCGGAGATGCGGGATCAAATAGTCAAATCAGTGCAGCTGGATTCGTGAATTCTGAATTGGATAACAATGTTATTGATACTCCGAAAACCTACAAGATTGGTGATTATGTATGGGAAGATGTTGATAAGGATGGAGTCCAGGGTTCTAGTTCTCTAGAGAAACCCTTAGCGAATGTTACAGTAAATTTGTTGGATAGCTCAGGTAATGTGATTCAAACGACGGTAACAACTGAGGGTGGGAAATATGAGTTTTCAGGTTTGTCTGATAAAACAACTTATATAGTTCAGTTTGATGTTCCAAATGGTTATAAGGCTACTGTTACGAATTCGAAGTTAGGGGATGATTACAGTGACTCTGATATTGATTCTAGTGGTTTGGTTGTAGTGACAATCAATGGAGCAGATAATCTTTCAATTGATGCTGGATTTTACAATTCTGCTTCAGAATCTTTATCAGAGTCCTTATCAACGTCTTTAACAGAATCCTTGAGTAATTCAATTAAGGAGTCAGTCTCAGAATTGTTAAGTACTTCGGTCTCAGAGTCCTTGAGTGAGTCAATTTCTGAATCAACCAGCGAATTGATTTCAGAATCTCTCAGCGAGTCAGTATCTGAATCCCTAAGCGAATCCGCTTTAGAATCGTTGAGTGAATCCTTGTCAGAGTCACAAAGAGAATCCGTATCTGAGTCAACAAGTGAATCAATCTCAGAATCGTTGAGCGAATCCGTCTCCGAGTCAACAAGTGAGTCAATTTCAGAATCGATAAGTGAGTCCATCTCCGAGTCGTTAAGTGAGTCAGTTTCAGAATCGATAAGTGAGTCAGTATCTGAGTCCCTAAGTGAATCGGTCTCAGAATCGTTGAGTGAGTCAATTTCAGAATCACTTAGTGAGTCCGTCTCCGAGTCCACAAGTGAATCCGTCTCAGAATCGTTAAGTGAATCCATTTCCGAGTCATTGAGTGAGTCAGTTTCAGAATCCCTAAGCGAGTCAATTTCTGAATCGACAAGCGAATCAGTGTCCGAGTCGTTAAGTGAGTCAGTTTCTGAATCGATGAGCGAATCCGTTTCCGAGTCCACAAGTGAATCGGTCTCAGAATCGTTAAGTGAATCCATCTCCGAGTCATTGAGTGAGTCAATTTCCGAATCGTTGAGCGAATCCGTGTCTGAATCCCTAAGCGAATCCGTTTCCGAGTCATTAAGTGAGTCAGTCTCAGAATCGTTGAGCGAGTCCGTTTCTGAGTCCACAAGTGAATCAATCTCAGAATCGATAAGTGAGTCCGTCTCCGAGTCCACAAGTGAATCCGTTTCCGAGTCCTTGAGCGAGTCCGTTTCAGAATCGCTAAGTGAATCGGTCTCCGAGTCATTAAGCGAGTCAGTCTCAGAATCGCTAAGTGAGTCCATCTCCGAGTCATTAAGCGAGTCAGTCTCAGAATCGTTGAGCGAATCGGTTTCCGAGTCCACAAGTGAGTCCATTTCAGAATCGTTGAGTGACTCCGTTTTCGAGTCAACAAGTGAATCCGTCTCCGAATCGTTAAGCGAATCAGTGTCTGAATCCCTAAGTGAATCAGTTTCAGAATCGCTAAGTGAATCGGTCTCCGAGTCCACAAGTGAATCGGTTTCAGAATCATTAAGCGAGTCAATTTCCGAATCAATCAGTGAATCAATGTCAGAGTCCTTGAGTGAGTCGGTTTCAGAATCCTTGAGTGACTCCGTCTCCGAGTCAACAAGTGAGTCAGTTTCAGAATCGCTAAGTGAATCCATTTCCGAGTCAACAAGTGAGTCCGTCTCCGAGTCAACAAGCGAGTCAGTTTCAGAATCGTTAAGTGAGTCAGTATCTGAGTCCCTAAGTGAATCGTTATCAGAATCATTAAGCGAGTCAGTGTCTGAATCAATCAGAGAGTCCGTTTCCGAGTCCACAAGTGAATCTGTCTCAGAATCGTTAAGCGAGTCCGTCTCCGAGTCTCTAAGTGAGTCAATCTCAGAATCGTTAAGTGAATCGTTATCAGAATCGCTGAGCGAGTCAGTGTCAGAATCCTTGAGTGAATCGGTTTCCGAGTCCTTGAGCGAATCGGTATCCGAATCGTTAAGCGAATCGGTTTCCGAATCATTGAGTGAGTCCGTTTCAGAATCGCTAAGTGAATCAATTTCCGAGTCAACCAGCGAGTCGGTTTCAGAATCGATAAGTGAGTCAATCTCCGAGTCATTAAGCGAATCCGTATCTGAATCATTGAGCGAGTCCGTATCTGAGTCAACAAGTGAATCAATCTCAGAATCGTTAAGTGAGTCCGTATCTGAGTCCCTCAGCGAGTCAATTTCAGAATCCCTAAGCGAATCGGTCTCCGAGTCCACAAGTGAATCCGTCTCAGAATCGTTAAGCGAGTTAGTATCCGAGTCCTTGAGTGAGTCAATTTCCGAATCCCTAAGCGAATCCGTATCTGAATCATTGAGCGAGTCCGTTTCCGAATCGTTGAGCGAGTCAGTGTCTGAATCAGTTTCCGAGTCAACAAGTGAGTCAGTCTCAGAATCGTTAAGCGAATCCGTCTCCGAGTCCTTGAGTGAGTCAGTTTCAGAATCGCTAAGTGAATCCATTTCCGAGTCAACCAGCGAGTCGGTTTCAGAATCATTGAGTGACTCCGTATCAGACTCGCTAAGTGAGTCAATTTCAGAATCATTAAGCGAGTCGGTTTCCGAGTCAACCAGCGAATCCGTCTCCGAATCGCTAAGTGAATCCATTTCCGAGTCAACCAGCGAGTCGGTTTCAGAATCATTGAGTGAGTCCGTATCAGAGTCAACAAGTGAATCAATCTCAGAATCGTTAAGTGAGTCCGTATCTGAGTCCCTCAGCGAGTCAATTTCAGAATCCCTAAGCGAATCGGTCTCAGAGTCCACAAGTGAATCCGTCTCAGAATCGTTAAGCGAGTCAGTATCCGAGTCCTTGAGTGAGTCAATTTCAGAATCATTAAGCGAGTCGGTTTCCGAGTCAACCAGCGAATCCGTCTCCGAATCGCTAAGTGAATCAATTTCCGAGTCAACCAGCGAGTCGGTTTCAGAATCATTGAGTGAGTCCGTATCAGAGTCAACAAGTGAATCAATCTCAGAATCGTTAAGTGAGTCCGTATCTGAGTCCCTCAGCGAGTCAATTTCAGAATCCCTAAGCGAATCGGTCTCAGAGTCCACAAGTGAATCCGTCTCAGAATCGTTAAGCGAGTCAATCTCAGAATCGCTAAGTGAGTCCATTTCCGAGTCGACAAGTGAATCGGTTTCAGAATCGTTGAGTGAATCCGTCTCCGAGTCAACCAGCGAATCAGTATCTGAGTCCTTGAGTGAGTCCGTTTCCGAGTCAACCAGCGAATCGGTCTCAGAATCGCTAAGCGAATCTGTTTCTGAGTCAACAAGTGAATCCTTGTCAGAGTCACAAAGCGAATCAGTATCTGAATCCCTAAGTGAGTCAATCTCAGAATCGTTGAGCGAATCACTCTCCGAGTCCTTAAGTGAGTCAGTGTCAGAGTCAGCCAGCGAGTCCGTTTCAGAATCGTTGAGTGAGTCAATTTCCGAATCGCTAAGTGAGTCAGTATCCGAGTCATTGAGTGAATCGGCTTCAGAATCATTAAGCGAATCCGTTTCAGAATCCACAAGTGAATCAGTATCTGAGTCCTTGAGCGAATCAGTGTCTGAATCCCTAAGCGAATCCGTTTCTGAGTCCTTGAGTGAGTCCGTTTCCGAGTCAACCAGCGAATCCGTCTCAGAATCCCTAAGCGAGTCGATTTCTGAGTCCACAAGTGAATCGGTTTCAGAATCAATAAGTGAGTCAATTTCCGAGTCCACAAGTGAATCGTTATCAGAATCGTTAAGTGAATCAGTCTCCGAGTCCCTAAGTGAGTCAGTGTCAGAATCCTTAAGTGAGTCGGTCTCAGAATCGCTAAGTGAATCCATTTCAGAGTTCTTGAGCGAGTCGGTCTCAGAATCGTTAAGTGAGTCAGTATCAGAATCCTTGAGTGAATCGGTTTCAGAGTCGTTAAGCGAGTCAGTTTCCGAATCCTTAAGTGAGTCAATTTCTGAATCGTTAAGTGAGTCGGTTTCCGAGTCAGTCTCAGAATCGCTAAGCGAGTCAATATCTGAGTCAACAAGCGAATCAGTGTTCGAATCGACAAGTGAGTCAACCTCAGAATCGTTGAGCGAATCGGTTTCAGAATCCACAAGTGAGTCAATCTCCGAGTCCCTAAGCGAGTCCGTCTCCGAGTCAACAAGTGAATCTGTTTCCGAATCATTAAGCGAATCAGTGTCCGAGTCCTTGAGCGAGTCAGTGTCAGAATCCTTGAGTGAGTCCGTCTCCGAGTCCACAAGTGAATCCATTTCTGAATCCTTGAGTGAGTCCGTCTCCGAGTCATTAAGTGAATCCGTCTCAGAATCGATGAGCGAGTCCGTCTCCGAATCTTTAAGTGAATCAATCTCAGAATCCCTAAGCGAGTCCTTAAGTGAGTCAGTATCTGAGTCCCTCAGCGAGTCAATTTCTGAATCGACAAGCGAGTCAATTTCAGAATCATTGAGTGAGTCCTTATCTGAATCGTTAAGCGAATCAGTCTCAGAATCGATAAGTGAGTCAATCTCCGAATCAATAAGCGAATCTGTTTCCGAATCGACAAGTGAATCAGTCTCAGAATCGTTGAGCGAGTCGGTTTCCGAATCGACAAGTGAATCAGTCTCCGAGTCAATTAGTGAGTCGGTTTCCGAATCGACAAGTGAATCAGTCTCTGAATCCCTCAGTGAGTCAGTCTCAGAGTCACAAAGCGAGTCCGTCTCAGAATCGTTGAGCGAATCAGTTTCCGAATCATTGAGTGAATCCGTCTCAGAATCGATAAGTGAATCCATCTCCGAGTCATTGAGTGAGTCAGTTTCAGAATCCCTCAGCGAGTCAATTTCAGAATCGACAAGCGAATCAGTCTCCGAGTCAATTAGTGAGTCGGTTTCCGAATCGACAAGTGAATCAGTCTCTGAATCCCTCAGTGAGTCAGTCTCAGAGTCCCTCAGCGAGTCAATTTCAGAATCCCTAAGCGAATCGGTCTCCGAGTCCACAAGTGAATCCGTCTCAGAATCGATAAGTGAATCCATCTCCGAGTCATTGAGTGAGTCAGTTTCAGAATCCCTCAGCGAGTCAATTTCTGAATCGACAAGCGAATCCGTCTCCGAGTCAATTAGTGAGTCGGTTTCCGAATCGACAAGTGAATCAGTCTCTGAATCCCTCAGTGAGTCAGTCTCAGAGTCACAAAGCGAATCAGTTTCCGAATCCTTGAGTGAGTCAATTTCAGAATCGTTGAGCGAGTCAGTCTCCGAGTCAACAAGCGAATCAGTTTCTGAGTCAACAAGTGAATCAATTTCTGAATCCCTCAGCGAATCAGTATCGGAATCGTTAAGCGAATCGGTGTCTGAATCAACAAGTGAATCCATTTCCGAGTCATTGAGCGAGTCCGTTTCCGAGTCAACAAGTGAATCAATCTCAGAATCCTTGAGTGAGTCAATTTCAGAATCGTTGAGTGAGTCAGTCTCCGAGTCGTTAAGCGAATCAGTTTCCGAATCCTTGAGTGAGTCAATTTCAGAATCGTTAAGCGAATCGGTGTCTGAATCAACAAGTGAATCCATTTCCGAGTCATTGAGTGAGTCAATTTCAGAATCGTTGAGCGAGTCAGTTTCAGAATCCTTGAGTGAATCGGTATCCGAGTCGTTAAGCGAGTCGGTTTCAGAGTCAACAAGTGAATCGTTATCAGAATCCTTGAGTGAGTCAGTTTCAGAGTCACAAAGCGAATCAGTTTCCGAATCCTTGAGTGAGTCAATTTCAGAATCGTTAAGCGAATCGGTGTCTGAATCGATCAGTGAATCAGTTTCCGAATCATTGAGTGAATCGGTCTCCGAGTCATTGAGTGAGTCAATTTCAGAATCCTTAAGTGAATCAGTTTCCGAATCGCTGAGTGAATCGGTTTCCGAGTCGTTAAGCGAGTCCGTTTCCGAATCCTTAAGTGAATCAATCTCTGATTCATTGAGTGAATCCTTGTCAGAGTCACAAAGCGAATCAGTTTCAGAATCGTTAAGCGAGTCAGTGTCCGAGTCATTAAGCGAGTCAGTTTCTGAATCCTTAAGTGAATCAATCTCTGAGTCATTGAGTGAATCCTTGTCAGAGTCACAAAGCGAATCAGTCTCCGAATCGACAAGTGAATCAGTCTCAGAATCGTTGAGCGAGTCCGTTTCAGAGTCAATTAGTGAGTCGGTTTCCGAATCGACAAGTGAATCAATCTCAGAATCATTGAGTGAGTCAGTCTCCGAGTCGTTAAGCGAATCCGTTTCCGAATCATTGAGTGAGTCAATTTCAGAATCGTTAAGCGAATCGGTGTCTGAATCAACAAGTGAATCCATTTCCGAGTCATTGAGTGAGTCAATTTCAGAATCGTTGAGCGAGTCAGTTTCTGAGTCAACAAGCGAATCAGTGTCTGAATCGATCAGTGAGTCAATTTCAGAATCGCTAAGTGAGTCATTGTCAGAATCGCTAAGTGAATCCATTTCCGAGTCCTTGAGCGAGTCGGTCTCAGAATCGTTAAGTGAGTCAGTTTCAGAATCCTTGAGTGAATCCTTGTCAGAGTCACAAAGCGAATCTGTATCCGAATCCTTGAGCGAGTCAATTTCAGAATCGTTGAGTGAATCCGTTTCTGAATCATTGAGTGAGTCCTTATCTGAATCGTTAAGCGAATCCGTCTCAGAATCGCTAAGTGAGTCAATCTCAGAATCGTTAAGCGAATCAGTATCTGAGTCCCTCAGCGAGTCAATTTCAGAATCATTGAGTGAGTCCTTATCTGAATCGTTAAGCGAATCAGTCTCAGAATCGATAAGTGAGTCAATCTCCGAGTCATTAAGCGAATCAGTTTCAGAATCGTTGAGTGAATCCTTGTCAGAGTCAACCAGCGAATCCGTCTCCGAGTCCACAAGTGAGTCAGTTTCAGAATCGCTGAGTGAATCCATCTCCGAGTCCCTAAGTGAATCAGCTTCCGAATCATTGAGTGAGTCAATTTCCGAGTCGTTAAGTGCATCCGTCTCAGAATCGCTAAGTGAATCCTTGTCAGAGTCACTAAGTGAGTCAGTGTCAGAATCATTGAGTGAATCCGTGTCTGAGTCAACAAGTGAATCAATTTCTGAATCCCTCAGTGAGTCAGTCTCAGAGTCACAAAGCGAATCCGTTTCCGAATCAACAAGTGAATCAATTTCAGAATCGTTGAGCGAGTCAGTTTCTGAGTCAACAAGCGAATCAGTGTCTGAATCGATCAGTGAGTCAGTCTCAGAATCGTTAAGCGAATCAGTTTCCGAGTCAACAAGTGAATCAATCTCAGAATCCCTCAGCGAATCAGTATCGGAATCGTTAAGCGAATCGGTGTCTGAATCCACAAGTGAATCCATTTCCGAGTCATTAAGTGAATCCTTGTCTGAGTCAACCAGCGAATCCGTCTCGGAGTCCTTGAGTGAGTCCGTTTCAGAATCGTTGAGCGAATCAGTCTCTGAATCCACAAGTGAATCCTTGTCCGAGTCTCTAAGCGAATCGGTTTCCGAGTCATTAAGTGAATCCTTGTCTGAGTCAACCAGCGAATCAGTCTTCGAGTCCTTGAGCGAATCAGTATCAGAATCGCTAAGTGAATCTGTTTTAGAATCGTTAAGCGAATTAGTCTCTGAGTCAACCAGCGAGTCAACTTCAGAATCGTTGAGCGAATCCGTTTCAGAATCGTTGAGCGAATCAGTTTCCGAGTCCTTAAGCGAATCAGTTTCCGAGTCCTTAAGTGAGTCCGTCTCAGAATCCCTCAGTGAGTCAGTGTCTGAGTCATTGAGTGAGTCAGTCTCCGAATCGATGAGCGAGTCAGTATCTGAGTCAATTAGTGAATCCGTTTCAGAATCACTAAGTGAATCGGTCTCAGAATCGTTGAGTGAGTCAATTTCAGAATCGTTGAGCGAATCAGTCTCTGAATCCTTGAGTGAGTCAGTGTCAGAGTCGTTAAGTGAATCGGTCTCAGAATCGTTAAGTGAGTCAGTGTCCGAGTCATTAAGCGAATCAGTATCAGAATCGTTGAGCGAATCAGTCTCTGAATCCCTAAGTGAGTCAGTATCCGAGTCAATAAGCGAATCCGTTTCAGAATCGTTGAGCGAGTCAGTGTCCGAGTCATTAAGCGAATCAGTATCAGAATCGCTAAGTGAGTCAATCTCAGAATCCACAAGTGAATCCGTTTCAGAATCATTGAGTGAATCATTATCCGAGTCACTAAGTGAGTCCGTCTCAGAATCGTTGAGCGAATCAGTTTCCGAGTCCTTAAGTGAGTCAGTGTCCGAGTCCTTGAGTGAGTCCGTCTCAGAATCGTTAAGCGAATCGGTTTCTGAGTCCACAAGTGAATCCGTTTCAGAATCCCTAAGTGAATCATTATCTGAATCAGTCTCAGAATCACTTTCAAGTTCAGAGTCAGCAAGTGCATCAAGCAGTTCTGTTCATTCAGAGTCACAAACACCTCAAAAATCGAAAGGTGACGTGGTAGTTCACTACGTTGACGAATCAGGAAATGTTATCAAGAATCCAGTAGTTGATACATCAACCGGACAACCGACTGCTACTAAACCAACAACAGTAGCTCCAGCAGCAAAAGCATCTGCCAAAGCTAGCCTTCCAGCAACAGGTGAGAAAGAATCAGGTCTTGCCTATATTGGAGCAGCTCTGCTAGCAGCGACTGGTTTAATCTTCAAACGTCGTAAAGAAGATAAAGATAACTAATTTTTCAAATAAGAAAAAACCTCCATTCTTTAGGTAAAGTTCCTAAGTCTGGGGGATTTTTTGGTTTTAAAATGATAAGATCTACAGTAAATTAGGTTATTTTTAATTGGTATCAGTCATTAAAAATAGCATTGAAAATGAGTAATAGTTTAGATGATAATTATCAGAAAAAAACTTTTGGATAGTATAGGTTTTAGCAATATTATAAAAGGAAAGTAAGGGAGAGTGCTTATTTAAAACGAAATATCTCATTTTAGTGACTCATAAATTTTAATAAAAGGATGACATTTGCTATTCATAGAGGTTGCTTTTTGTTATAATAAATAGGAAAAAACTACTAGAAATAGGTCGAGATGTTTACAAAATTAAAAAGTTCAAAATTGGTTCAGAGAACGCTTTGGACCGTCTTAATCCTCTTTGTTTATATGGTAGGTCGTAGCGTACCAGTATCAACAGTTGCCTTGAATTCAGGAATGCTTACAGTAATGAAAACACAGACACTTCTTGCAAATATGGCAGCTGTTACAGGTGGAGAATTGACAAAAATCACTCTTTTTTCACTTGGAATTGGTCCTTGGATGACAGGAATGATCATCTGGCGCTTTTTTACCGTATTTGGTTTATTCAAAGAGCTAACAACAAAACAATTGAATGTTTACCGAATGGGATTTACCTTGATTATCGCCATTATTCAAGCTTTTGGATTAACAAGTGGCACTACATTTACCCCAGTGAGTTTGCTGGGATTGTCCTTTCCCATCTTACCCCGTATTGTCACCATGATTCTGATGATAACAGGTGCCTATGTTTTAATATGGCTAGGAAATATGAATAGCGCCAAAGGTTTTGGTGGAATGATGATTATCGTGATAACGAACATGATACTATCCTTCTTCACTAACTTGAATCAATTTTTTCAAGATAATACAGCTTCAGGGCCTATGTTAGTGGTCCAACTTTTTATCTTTTTGAGTTGTCTATGCTTGTTGACTATGATTGCTGTCTTGACCTATCGTGCGGAATATCGTATTCCAGTGAGACGTATCAGCGTTAGCAATCATTTGACGAAAGATACTTACTTACCGATTCGTATAATGCCTGCCAGTGGTATGCCCTTTATGTATGGGATGACATTGATGTTGCTACCACCAATCATTTTCTCGGGCTTACTTAACCTATTCCCGGAGCAGCCTGTTTTAAATTATCTTGCTCTCAATACGAGTTTATCAAGTCTTCCAGGTGTCATCATCTATGCTATTATTCTCTATCTTTTGGCAATTGGATTTACATATTACAATTATGATGCTTATGATATTGCCAAAAATATGCGAAATAACGGTGACTATATTGAACATGTTAAACCAGGAAAACCAACCCAGCAGTACATCCAGAAGAAACTCAATATCTTGATGCAAATTGGTGCTGTTCTAGTTATTTTTATGGGAGCTGGTCCCCTCTTTTTCTTGGTGGGTCAGTCTGGTAAGACGAGCTTAGCCTTATTAATCAGTAATATTTTTATCGTTATCAGTCTTATGATGACTGTCATTGAGCAAGTGACAACCTTGTCTAACTGGAAAAAATACAAAGATCTTTTATAGGAGGTTACGGTGTTCTATTTTATTCCGTCGTGGTATAACAACAATCGTCCTTGGTATGATGAAACCCCACTTTGGTTTCGGGTGTTTGAACGCATGACTTTTGATGATACTATCAATCAACTTAAAATGTTTCGTCAGTCGAAAGAAGCGGCTCAGCTTCTGATTTTGAACTATCAGCCGCAGCTTCGTTACTTTTTGCATAAGCAGGACATTTTGGGAACGGACTACTGGTCATTCTTTGACGATATCCAAAACATCTCTTCCAAAACGACCAATCCTATTTCTTACAAATCTTTAAATTGGCCATCAGATACCCATTTTGTGTACAGTCCTTTTGCAGTTCTAGCTCTACAAGGTAATCGTCTGTTAGCTTATATCCATTTTGCAGAAAATGGGAATCTCCTTCGTATTGAATTTCAAAAAGACAATCAGCCACACTATCATTATGTTTTTGATGATCGTGGGTTTGTATCGAGCGTTTTGTATTTTGATGAACAGGGTCATGAATACTATCAGGATTACTTAAATCCTAATGGTGTTTGGCAGGTTCGTGAGTGGCTACAAGGAGATGAAGGGATAGTCGTAAATCCGAATGCCGATAACTCTTTTAGACAGCTATCTTATGCGACTTGGAAGGATTTGATTGTGGAGCGGTTAGCTGTTTTTTCAGCTAAGGTGACTGATGATGATACGATGGTTATTTCTGCTCATAAGCAGCATAATCACCTAATTGAAGAAACATTTCCAAACCAAAGCAAAATTCTGTCGTTTTTCAATCGTCGCTATCCTTTAGAACCGACAGAAGAATTGAAAACCTCCTTGGAAGCAGCTAGCTTAGTTGTTATTGATACAGAATCAGAGGAAATGAGATTTAAAGAGGTGGCTGAAAGACTAGGAGTCTCAGGTGTTACCATGACCCGTCTTTCTACTTTTGATACTCGTTTGAGATTGGGACGAAGCCAAACGATCAAAGAATTGATTGTTTACTTTTATATCGATACTATCACAGCAGAAGAGTTGGAACAGGTTTTAATGACCTTACTAGCAGCCATGGAAACCAATCCATTGATTCAATTGCAGCTGGTTAGCTTTGACACAGGTCTGGATCAAGATAAGTTATTGAAGCTGATTGCTAAGAAGATAGAGACTTATTTCAATCCAGCCAACTTCTATACCTTGGGGGATGATACCAGTGAAAATCATCTTGAGGAGGAAGAGGAGCTTGAGAACAAGCGCGTTTCAATTGCTGTTTTGACAAATGAAAACCAGCTTATTAGCCATTTAGACACTGCTCGTTTAGTCTTAGACTTGGGGCAAGAGCCTGATACCTATACTCAGATTGCAAGTCTTAGCGCAGGAATTCCACAAATCAATGCAGTAAAGTCTGACTACGTGACCCATCAGGAAAATGGTTGGATTTTAGATGATTTTAACCAGTTGGACCAAGCTGTTCAGTATTATTTTGATGGTCTAGCGAATTGGAACCGCTCTTTGGTCTACGCTGTTCAGAAAATGGGTGACTACACGAGCGGGCGACTATTGGCGGAATGGCTGACGCTCTTAGAAAATGAAAGGGGGACAAGATGAAGATTTTACAAATTGGAGATCACAGCTGGAACGCTGACTTAGACCTTCCAGATGATTTGGAATGGCTTTATTGTCCTTCTCATGAAGTGGATTCTTTTTTAGCAGACTTGCGTCAAACGGAGTTAGAGAAGCTACTTGCAAAACAAGCACCATCACAGGATACTGTAGAGATGCCGACGGTTAGACTGCATTTCGATGGTATTTTGTTAACGAGTGAGGTAGCAGAAAGTAGCCTAGAAGGGTTGGTCGATACAGTCGAGGCTTATGCCCTGTTTCATTTGCCAGGATTGACTTTCACTTCTTTTAATCGATTTGGGATTTTCAAACGTAAGGTATTGACAGAGCTGCCTGTAGAGGCAGGTCCTCAAGAAACCATGCAGTTTCTTTATTTAAATCTTTTTGAAAGCCAATATGGTGCCAAATTGAAGATTCCTGATATTGACCCTAATCCTAATTTTGATGGGCAAGTCTATTATGAAGGACACGTTGCAGCATGTTTTGAAGGGAACTTTGGTGAGGATTACCAGTCCTTGTTTACCTATCGGTATAACTTATCGTCATTTCCAGTTTCTTTGGAGTTGTGGCAGGAGTATATCAAGGAAGGGGATTGCCAGATTGAAATTGAGATTGTTCCCTTTGTCAGAGGGAGTCTCTATGAGATGTTACCCCCTATTCGTTTAAGGGAGGACGATATGGTAGAGCCTTACGTTCTAGAAGCCAATGAAACCGTAGGGTTTTATGCCGTTACAATCTTTGCCAAAGGGCAGGGATTGCTGAAATTCGGACCTATGCATTGGCGCTATTCACGAATGGGGCTAGGTCGGTTTGTTTTAGGTGGACAGCGTTTCAACGATCAAAAGCGTCAAGAATTGATTTATTACTTTAATCCAGGTGATTTAAAACCGCCTTTAAACGTTTATTTTTCTGGTTTCCGTGCTGCAGAAGGGTTTGAAGGTTTCTTTATGATGAAATCATTCAAGGCGCCTTTTATCCTAATCGGTGACCCAAGGTTAGAAGGTGGCGGTTTTTATTCGGGCAGTCAGGAATTAGAAGACCAGATGAGACGTGCCATCAAGGACTCTTTAGACTATCTTGGATTTGATTCACACCAGATGATTCTATCGGGACTTTCTATGGGGACTTACGGGGCCTTGTATTATGCCTCTGATTTTAACCCTTATGGTGTCGTAATTGGTAAACCCTTTGCTAATGTCGGTGATGTTGCCTTGGGTATGAAGTTGAAACGTCCTTATGAATTTGAAACAATCGGTGATGTTCTTCGTAACATCGAAGGAGGGATTGATCAAGGAAGTGTTGAGCGTCTTAATCAACGTTTTTGGGACCGTTTTGACCAATCAGAGTTTCCATCGACTAAGTTTGCGATCGCTTATATGGAGCAAGATGATTATGATGGGACAGCAACTGAGAAGTTGTTAGAAAACCTATCAGATAAAGGAGCTCATATCTACACTAAGGGCTACGAAGGTCGCCACAATGATAATAGCCCTGCAATCAATCGTTGGTTTAAGAGACAATATCGAAATATGCTAAAGGAAGGATTTGATCGCCATGACAACTAGGACCTTACTCAAACGTCTAGAATGGACTGAAATGAGAAAAGATGGTGCTTATCTCTATGGTTCAAAGATTGATTTTTACGACGATTATGTCGTGTTTGACAATGAGCGCCTAGCCTCAGGTAAGCCTATTGTAAGTTTTGTTTCTAGGACGAACTATCAGGGAAATCGCTTCTCACCACAACTTCCTTTGTTAGAGCCAGGAAAATCTTATGAGCTAGTAGCAGATTTAGAAACGTCACCGGCCAATCGTTATTATTTGGAACTGGATTTTTTCAATCGTCAAAACGAAGGTATTTCGTCACAAGTTTTACGTGTTGGTCAACACCAATTTACCTGTCCAGATGATACCTTTACTTATCAGATAACAGTACGGAGTGCTGGTTGCCACCGTTTGCAATTTAGAAACTTAGCACTTTATCAGGAACAAGAAGAGGTTGTTGAAAGGGAGCAGATAGCTTCTTATCAGAAAGAGGACCTTCCAGAGGAACTTGATATTATTCGAGGACTTATTGGTTTGGAGTAATAGGAGGATATAGTGGCAGTTAAACAAAAAGAAACACTGCTTAATCGTTATAAATTAAGAAAAATACGTCGGATCTTATCCAAGGTCAATCAAAGGGCGGACTATTATGCAGCTTTGAGTGATCAAGAACTGCAGCAACAAACAGATGTATTTCGCCAACGCTTAGATGCTGGTGAAACATTAGATGGCATACTGCCAGATGCCTTTGCAGCCATCCGAGAGGCCGATAAGCGCGTCCTTGGGAAATACCCCTATGATGTTCAAGTCATTGGTGCTATAGCTATGCACCAAGGTAATATCGCTGAAATGAAGACGGGAGAGGGAAAGACCCTTACAGCAACTCTCCCTCTTTATTTGAATGCCTTGTCAGGTAAAGGGGCTATTCTAGTAACGACAAATGAGTACCTAGCAAGACGTGATGCCCAGGAAATGGGGCGTGTCTATCGATGGATGGGATTGACAGTAGGTGTTGGTGTCTTTGATGAGGACGAAGATATTTCTGCAGCAGAAAAACGTCAGATTTACGGATCAGATATCATGTACTCAACTAGTACAGCCTTAGGATTTGATTACTTGATAGACAACTTGTCAGGATCGCAGGCGGATAAATTTTTACGTCCTTTTAACTATGTTATTGTGGATGAGGCGGATGCGGTCCTGCTTGATAATGCTCAAACTCCTCTCATCATCTCAGGCCAACCGCGCGTTCAATCCAACCTGTTTCATATCTGTAATCAGTTTGTTTTAACCTTACAAGAAGAGGAAGAATACAAGCACGACAAGGATAAAAAGATTGTCTATCTAACAGGTGCTGGGATAGCCTACGCTGAAGAGTTTTTTGATATTGATGACCTTTATGACAATAAGTCTTATGAATTAAATCGTCATATCAATCTGGCTCTTAGGGCGCAGCATTTGTATCAAAAAGATCGAGACTATGTTGTTGACGAAGACGAGGTTAAACTCTTAGATAACCGTACAGGTCGTCTCCTTGAAGGAACTCGATTGCAGTCAGGGATTCACCAAGCTATCGAGACTAAGGAAAATGTTAAATTGACCAAAGAATCACGTGCTATGGGTTCAGTGACCTATCAAAGTCTTTTTAACATGTTCCCGAAACTCTCTGGGATGACGGGGACAGGAAAAATAGCAGAGGATGAGCTTATTGCTACCTATAAGGTCCCTGTTATTGTGGTTCCTACCAATTCACCCGTTCAGAGGATAGATTATCCTGATCGTATCTATACCACCCTACCTGAGAAGCTCTACGCAACTATTTCTTACGTCAAGGAACTTCATGCAACGGGACAGCCTATTTTGCTAGTATCAGGGACTGTTGATATTGCAGAGATTTACTCACGAATGCTTCTCCAAGAAGGTATTGCCCATAATACTTTGACAGCTAAAAACTTGGCCAAAGAGGCTTTGATCATTCAAGAGGCGGGGCAGTTAGGTGCTGTCACGGTTGCTACTTCTTTGGCTGGCCGTGGAACGGATATTAAACTCGGTGAAGGGGTCGCAGAGTTAGGAGGGCTAGCGGTTGTAGGTACCGAACGAATGCCTAATAGTCGTGTGGACTGGCAGTTACGTGGACGTGCAGGGAGACAAGGTGATCCTGGAATGAGTCAATTTTTTGTCTCGTTGGAGGATGAACTCTTGGTGCAGCATGGTGGCAAGCGTTTGAATCGTTATTTTGAGAAGAATAACCATACTGAGCGTGCTAACTATGGCTATGAACTGACTAGTCGTCGCTATCATCGTGCCATTAGTTTAGCCCAACAAAAGAGTGAAGATAAGGCTGTCTCGGCGCGTGAAAATACGATTCAGTTTGATGAGAGTCTACGTGTGCAACGTCAAAAAATCTATGCTTTACGTGATCGTTTAATCTATAATGAAGCGGACCTATCAGGGAAAATTAAAGAGATTGTAACAGATTCGATTAGCCATTATTTGGCGACTCATCCGAATTTGACAGAGCGTGATTTACGCCGTTATCTGCTGGATAATTATACCTATCGTTTTCGCTTTTTCCCACGCTCTTTTGATCCAAAAATCGTATCTGATTTTATATGGACCATTGTCAGAGAAGAGTTGGATAAGAAAGCCGCTATTTTTCAAAACGAGGAAAAAATGGCAGAGTTTTACCGACTCTCAGTTTTAAAAGCCATTGATGAGTGTTGGATTGAGCAAGTAGATAATTTGCAGCAGTTAAAAGGTATCGTGACAATGCGAGCTTTAGCGCAGAGAGATTCCTTATCAGAATACTATCACGACTCACTTATCTCTTACGATAAAATGTCACAAGAGGTGAAAGATTTAGCCGTGCGTCACATGATGTTAAGTACAATCGAAGGCGACAGCCAAAAGGGCTATTCTATTTACTTTGTATAGAAAATGGGAGTATCATGACAATTTATAATATCAACTTGGGTATCGGCTGGGCAAGTAGTGGTGTTGAGTATGCTCAAGCCTATCGTGCAGGTGTGTTGAGACGCTTGGGGATGACAGCCAAGTTTGTCTTTACAGACTTTTTCCAATCTGAAAATCTACAGCACTTTACATCAAATATCGGTTTTAAAGATGATGAAATCATCTGGCTCTACAGTGCTTTTACAGACCAAAAAGTGGTGGAGTCAACCTATACTTTGGCTGCTTTAGAAGAGAGTTTTTCTGCTCCTGTCACTTCAAAAGTAGCTCAAGGGAACCTGGTTCGCTATTCTTTTGACGGAACGGATTTGCAAGTGGTTGCCTTTTTACATAAGGTAGAGGAAGGCTTGGTTCAGCGTGTGGAGTACCTATCGCAAGGAGTCCTATTTCGTAAAGATTATTACACCGATGCTAAGCTGTTTAGTGAGTATTATGCTAAGGAAGAAGACCGTTTAGCTTGTTATAAACGTAGTTTTTATAACAAGGATAGAAGTATTGCTTACGAGGAGTTTTTGAACTCAGATCAGACCAGTCTCTTTCGTTTTGCTGATGGCATGTGCTACTCTAAGGATGATTTGGTGGCACGTTTTCTAGATCAGTTGCAGCTGACTGAAAAAGATTTGATTTTGTTGGATCGTGCGACAGGTATTGGGCAGACCATTTTTGAACATAAAGGTAAGGCTAAGCTAGCAGTCGTCATCCATGCAGAGCACTTTAGCGTTAAAGCAACGACAGATCAGACTATTCTTTGGAATAACTACTACGAATATCAATTTAGCCATGCTGATAAGGTAGATGCCTTTATCACCTCTACCCAGAGACAAAAAGAAGTCTTAGAAGAGCAGTTTAAAAAGTACACGCCGTTTCGTCCAGCTATCTACAGTATTCCAGTAGGGAGTCTTGATAAGCTACGCCGTCCATTGAGTAGTCGAAAACCCTTCTCAATGGTCACAGGGTCACGATTAGCAGGTGAAAAGCATATTGATTGGTTAGTTCAAGCTGTCATTAAAGCCCATCGTCAACTGCCACAATTGACCTTTGATATTTATGGAGAGGGTGGCCAACGTCAACCGCTCACCAAGATGATAGCAGAGGCGGGTGCACAAGATTATATTCGTTTGATGGGGCATCAGGATCTAACAGAGATTTATCAAGATTATGAGCTCTACTTGACAGCTTCTACCAGTGAGGGATTTGGCTTGACCTTAATGGAAGCAGTTGGTTCAGGTCTTCCTTTGATTGGTTTGGATGTTCCTTATGGTAATCAGACCTTTGTAGATGATGGGAAAAATGGTTACCTGATTCCACGTCAAGAACCAGATGAAGCTAGCCGAATTGCAGAAGCTTTTTCTGAAAAGATTGTCTTGTTTTACAAGAATCTCTATCGTCAATCAACCTATGAATATTCCTACCAAAAAGCGTCAGCCTTCTTAGATGACCGTTTGGAAGAGCAGTGGACAATATTTGTGAAGGAGATTATCCATGATTAGATTATTTGAATGGTTAAATCAAGAAACCTTAGATTTGCACTATTCTTTGGAAACAGCAGGCTTATCTGGCACAACAGTCTTGCTCAATGATGATGGTTGTTTGCCAGAAGGTGTTACCTCACCTTATAGCTACTTTTGTGGCATGTCTGTAGGACAAGGTAAGGCAAGGTATTTTAATCAAATTCGTGTACCCGACTACTGGCAGATTACAGGCAATAATACCAAGGGAGAAATCTGGAACAAAAGTGATAAAATGGCTGATATTTTCTATCATGAGCCAAGTCACCTCCGATTTGTAAAGACTGTTGATTGGTTAGATAAGAAAGGTCAAGTCCGTCTGTCAGAACATTACAATCAATCAGGATGGGTTTTTGCAAAAACCTATTTTGATGATAAGCAGCAAGGTTTATTTAAAACCTATCTGACGCAGGCTCAAGAAGAAGTCCTAATAGAAAATTTACGAACAGGTGCTATCTTATTGAACTGGAAAGACAAGGTGCATCATTTTACCAAAAAACTTGATTTCATTCTCTTTTACTTGAAAGAATCAGGTCTGGACCTCAGTGCTATTTGGTATAATTCATTGGCGATGCCTTTTATGATTTCTTACTATCTCGATTTACCTGGAGACGATATTTTATTCTGGCAGGAGACTATTGGAGAAGACGTTCCTGGAAATATGAGAATCATCCTATCAGGGCGTACCCATCGTAGCAAACGTGTTATCGTTCAAGATAAAGCAACTTATGATAAGATGCAGTTACTGTTATCGGAGGAAGAAAAGAAACGTGTCTCTTATCTAGGCTACCTCTACCCTGAAAAATCAGAAAATAGTGGTCAACAGAAGATTCTCACTTTAACCAATTCAGATCAGTTAGAACACTTGGAGTTCTTGGTAACCTCCTTGCCTAACTATCAATTTCACATTGGTGCCTTGACGGAGATGTCGCCTTATTTGATGGGATTTGCTCAGTATGATAATGTTCATCTCTATCCCAATATAGCCCAAGATCAGGTGAGACGCTTATTTGAGACTTGTTCAATCTATTTGGACATCAATCACGGCAGTGAAATCTTATCGGCAGTACGTCAGGCCTTTGAGTACAATCAGCTCGTTTTGGCCTTCGATAAAACATCTCATAACCCTCAACTAACACTAGCTGATAATTGTTTCCAATCCGATAAACCGGAACAACTAGTCCAGTATCTATCAGAGATTAGCCACATTCAAGATCTTGTTAAGCAACAAAGACAGGGACTTGGACAGGATAATCCCGAAAATTACCGTCGTCTGTTAGGCGATTAAGGAGGCTATCCATGTCAAAAAAGAATGAACTACTAGAGCAAGATATTCTTGAAAAAATTGATAAGGCGCGTTATGAGAAGCCTGAAAAGGAAAAAAATAGACATTCTATTTTCTATCTTGTTGTTGTGACCCTAGTGACTCTAGCGGTTGTTTATTCCTTGGTACGTTATTTACGCTAATAAGAAGCTCTTGAAGGTGGTAGATTCCTTCAGGAGTTTTTTGTTGTAACTTGGCTGAAAATCTCTATAAGAAATCTAGCTTTATCGCTTACCAATCCATCTATAAAAACTGTTTTAATTATGCTATAATATAACAATACCAAGACGAACAATGATGAGGAGGAAAGGAAGTTAAATGGATATTTGGGTGAACTTAGCACGATTTTCAGAGATAGAGACCCAAGGTCTCCTATTAAAACCCGTATCTTTTAAAGATGCTTCGGATTTTTATGAATTGACCAGAGATCCTGACAATCTTCCTTTTATTTTTCCAGCCCGAGCAAGTCGCTTTGAAAGTGACTATCTGCTGGTGCATTATTTTTTGAAAGAACCATTAGGAAAGTGGGCTATTTTTGATAAGTCAAGTCAGGAATTTCTAGGCATGATTAACCTTGAGAGCATACAAGCGAGTAAAGGGTGGGCTGAGATTGGCTATTTTGTGAAAAGAAGTCATTGGGGCAAGGGGATAATGACTGAAACCTTGCGGACCTTGTCTGAAATAGCCTTCGATGCTATCGGGTTTCAAAAGCTTATCATTATTACGCATCAAGAAAATGTTGCTAGTCAGGTAGTGGCTCAAAAAGCAGGTTTTCATTTAGTGAAACACTATAAAGGAAGCGACCGCTATACACATAAAATGAGGGATTATTTTAGGTTTGAACTGAAAAAGGATGATATGACATGAGTAAACATCAGGAAATTTTAGACTACTTAGAAAATCTAGAGATTGGTAAGCGCGTGAGTGTTCGTAGCATTTCGAATCATTTGCGAGTCAGCGATGGAACCGCCTACCGTGCGATTAAGGAAGCAGAAAATCGAG
The DNA here is from genome assembly GCF_016908655.1 of Streptococcus saliviloxodontae. GTDB lineage: Bacteria > Bacillota > Bacilli > Lactobacillales > Streptococcaceae > Streptococcus > Streptococcus saliviloxodontae. The sequence continues at coordinate 24,668 of NZ_JAFBEI010000017.1, read as the reverse complement.
GGATTGTTGAAACACGTCCACGTAGTGGAACGGTTCGTATCGAAAAAAAAGAGAGTCGTCCTCTTGATCGCCTAACCTATGCTGAAATAGCCCATATTTCAGACTCTAAGGTTGTTTCAGGTCATCAAGGACTTGGACATGAGTTTAGCAAGTTTTCTATTGGTGCGATGACGAGAGAAAATATCCATCGCTATCTTGTCAAAGGAGGCTTGTTGATTGTTGGTGACCGAGAGGATATCCAATTGATTGCCCTAGAGAATCACAATGCCATTCTGGTAACAGGAGGCTTTGAGGTCTCTAATCGTGTCCTTACCGTGTCAAATGCTCACAACATTCCCGTCATGGTCAGCAATTATGATACCTTTACCGTTGCGACTATGATCAATAACGCCCTTGCGAACCTACGTATCAAAGAGGATCTAAAAACGGTTAATCAAGTCTATCATAGCGCCTATGACTATGGGTACCTGAAGGATACTGACACGGTACGTGATTACCAGCAATTATCTAAGCGAACAGGAAACATCCGTTTTCCCGTTATTAACCAACATGATATGGTAGTGGGTGTGGTCACGATGAGGGATGTGTCATCTAAGGCGTTGAGTGTTAGCATTGATAAACTAATGACTAAAAATCCCCACCTAGCCAAGCCTACCATCAGCCTGGCTAACATCAATCAAAAAATGATGCAAGATGATTTTGACATGATGCCCGTTGTAGGTGAAGATCAAAAACTGCTCGGTGTGATCACACGCCGCCGTGTTATGGCGGAGCTTCAAGAAATGGAAGGGACCCACCTGCATACCTACAGTGAGCAGATACTGAGTAACCTTAAAGAAGATAAGGGAAATTATTACTTTACTGTTGAACCATCGATGATGGATGCCGTAGGCTCTATATCTTATGGGATTTTGACAGAGTATTTAAAAGAAATCTCTATCCGTGTTCTACGGAAAAAATACCAAAAGAATATCATTATTGAGCAAATGATGTTATACTTTTTAAAGGCTGTTCAAATTGAGGATGACCTTTGCATTACACCAAAGTTGATGACAGAAAGTCGTCGTAGTGCAATCATTGATTTTGAAATCCGTCATGGCTACCAATTGGTCGTCAAAGGACTTGTGACAACGAAAATGAATTGATAATAAAAGGAGAAAAGCTAGAATGATTACATTAAAATCAGCGCGTGAGATTGAAGCAATGGATAGAGCGGGAGATTTCCTAGCATCTATTCATATTGGCTTGCGTGACTTATTGAAACCAGGTGTTGACATGTGGGAGGTTGAAGAGTACGTTCGTCGTCGTTGTAAAGAAGAGAATGTTCTTCCCCTTCAAATCGGCGTTGATGGTAGTTTGATGGACTACCCTTATGCGACTTGTTGTGGGCTTAATGATGAGGTGGCTCACGCCTTTCCACGTCACTATATTTTGAAAGATGGCGATTTGTTGAAGGTTGACATGGTACTTTCAGAACCTCTTGATAAATCTGTTGTGGACGTGTCAAAACTTGATTTTAACAACGTTGCGCAGTTGAAAGAATACACTGAAAATTATACCGGTGGTTTGGCAGATTCATGCTGGGCCTATGCGATTGGAACACCATCTGACGAGGTTAAGTCACTTATGGAAGTTACCCGTGAAGCCATGTACCTCGGTATTGAACAGGCTGTTGTCGGTAACCGTATCGGTGATATTGGAGCTGCTATCCAAGAGTACGCAGAGAGTCGTGGTTACGGAGTTGTTCGTGATTTGGTTGGTCACGGTGTTGGTCCAACCATGCACGAAGAGCCAATGGTGCCAAACTATGGCGTAGCTGGTCGTGGGCTTCGTTTGAAAGAAGGGATGGTTCTTACAATTGAACCAATGATTAATACAGGAACTTGGGAAATTGATACGGATATGGAGACAGGTTGGGCCCATAAGACCTTGGATGGCGGTCTGTCATGCCAGTACGAGCATCAATTTGTCATCACAAAAGATGGTCCACGTATCTTGACAAGTCAAGGTGAAGAAAGAACCTATTAAAATGAACCGAAAACGGCTTTTTGATAAGCTTTGGGAAAGGCTTGAGTGGCATCCACTACAGGTCTTTTTAGCTCATTATCGCAGTGCAGAGATGGACATATCAGCTGTTGCAGTAGCCTATTACCTCTTGCTGACCATTTTTCCACTTTTAGTGATTGCAACCAACTTATTTCCCTATCTCAATCTTGACATTACAGACATGTTAAAGGTAATGAAGGAGTACCTACCTGCTCAGTTGTATCAGACCTTGTCAGGTCTTGCGATTAATATTTTTTCAAGGCCATCAAGTAGCTTACTTGGGATTGCGACACTTACGGCTCTGTGGACGATGTCTAAGAGTCTATCATCGCTTCAAAAGGCAATCAATAAAGCCTATGGGGTGTCAGAACACCGTGATTTTGTGATTAGTCATCTGATTGGAGTTGTGACCAGTGTTCTCATTCTCTTTCTCTTGACTTTTGCGGTAATGGCATCAACGTTCCTTAAAGCGATCTTGCAGATTTTGATGACCTATTATCATTTGAGTGATAAGTTAGCCAATATTATTTTAAATCTTAGCCAACCTTTGACTAGTTTAGTGATTTTTACTAGTATTGCAATGTTGTATTTTATTTTACCGAATGTAAAAATCAAGAAAATACGCTATATTATTCCAGGGACGCTATTGACGTCGTTTGTCTGGTTCTTCTTTAATAGTTTGATTTCCTCGTATGTTATTAGAACCTTTGGACGCTTGGTCGATGTCAAGACTTTTGGAGCAGTCATGTTTTTTATCATCATGATTTGGTTCATTTTTTTGGCAAACATCCTGATTTATGGGGCTATTCTTAATGCCACTATTCAAGAGTTACGACAAGGTGAATTGGAAGGACGTAAGGGCGATGTTATGACAATCATTCATCACCTTTCAAACGATGAAGAAGAGTAAAAAAATCTGAAAGAGATATCCCTATCCCTTTCAGATTTTTTAGTTATTGTTGTCTTTAAAAACAAAAAGTTTACTGATGAGGTAGTTGAACGCCATGATCAAAACTTGGCTGATGAGCGTTTCGATACCATTTACCTTTTCTAGAATCTCGGTAGAATAGCTTGAGACTGGTAGGCTAGTCAAAAAGTGACCGATAATTCCAGGGAAATGGTCAACTAATAGAAATGCCATTACCAAATCTAGCAATAAGGTAGATAGTCTAGCGATAGAAAATTTAACCAATCGCCCAAACCATCCCTTTGGAGTCTGGTTGAAGACAAACTTATCATTGGTAAAAAAAGCGAAAAGAATCGCAATAATATTGGCAATGACAACAGAGACTGAACCAACTGGAATAAGCTCGAAAATGATAAGACGAACCCCCATATAGACTAAGGTTGTCAGGACGCCAAAGAAAAGGTATTTAAACACTTCAGAGGTGAAAAATTGTTTGCAAATTGAATTTAATTTTTTCATAGTCTGATTATAGCACACCTTGTGAAGCGAACCAACTGATAACTATAAGCAAGTACTCAGTTTTATCCGAGATATGGTGAGAAGGACTATTCTTGACTTAGTTAATAGCTATTTTCAAGTACCTTATTTTATGATATGATAGAAAGGTTGCTTAATGCAACCCTCAGTAACTTAATCCCTTTGTACTGAGCATAATTGAAGCATTTTGCTAAAGAGGAGTTTTATATGCAAAAATATTCTATCCGTGATTTGGTTCAAATCGCTATTGTTGCAGCTATCTATGTTGTGTTGACGGTTACCCCACCATTGAATGCTATTTCTTACGGTGCTTACCAGTTTCGCCTTGCGGAAATGATGAATTTCTTGGCTTTTTACAATCTTAAGTATATTATTGGTGTGACTTTGGGCTGTATGATTGCTAATTTCTTTAGTTTTGGTATGATCGATGTCATTGTTGGCGGAGGGTCAACCTTGGTATTTGTGACTTTAGGTGTTTTCTTATTTGACAAGTTTAAGGGTCAATCTATCTGTGGTGGACTTTGGGATAAGGCGCACGTCTACTTTTCATTTTTCTTTGCAGCTTCTATGTTTACAGTTGCAGCAGAATTGACTATCATTAGTCAGTTGCCTTTTTTCTTGACTTGGTTCACAACAGCAGTAGGAGAGCTAGCTTCTCTCCTTGTGGGTGCTGCACTTATTAAGAAAATCGCAGAGCGTATTGACTTTACAATATAGTCTATGATAAGCCTTCTTTTTGGAAGGTTTTTTGTCTTTTAAGAGGGAATCTGTGATAAAATAGAGCTATGGAAAATCGTATGAAAGAACTGGTAGCCTTGCTTAACCAGTATGCTAAAGAGTATTACACAGAAGATAATCCTACCGTCTCAGATAGCGATTACGACAAACTTTATCGTGAGTTGGTAGAACTTGAAACAGCTCATCCAGATTTGGTTCAAGCAGACAGTCCGACGCACCGAGTAGGTGGTTTGATTCTGGAGGGATTTGAGAAGTATGAACATGAGTATCCGCTATATAGCTTGCAGGATGCTTTTTCGCGAGAAGAACTAGACACTTTTGATCAGCGAATCAAAGCTGAGTTTCCTCAGGCAAGCTATATGGCTGAGCTTAAGATTGATGGCTTGTCTGTTTCCTTAACTTATGTTGATGGACGTTTGCAAGTTGGTGCAACACGAGGTGATGGCTCAATCGGTGAAAATATTACTGAAAACCTAAAACGAGTTCAAGATATTCCTCTTCAACTGGACAAACCACTCACTATCACAGTTCGAGGAGAGTGTTACCTTCCGCGTAAAGAGTTTGAGCGTCTTAATAATGAGCGTCAGGAGTCAGGTCAGACTGAATTCGCCAATCCAAGAAATGCTGCGGCAGGAACTTTGAGACAGTTGGATACGTCAGTCGTAGCTGAGAGAAAATTAGCGACTTTCCTCTATCAAGAGGCGAGTCCGACAGAGAGAGCTACCCAAGATGAGGTGTTGAAAGAGGTAGCAGACTTAGGTTTTTCAGTCAATCCAAGACGCCTAATCACTTCCTCTATGGATGCTATTTGGGACTTTATCCAGGAGGTTGGACGAGACCGTGATCATTTGGCTTATGATATTGATGGCGTGGTGATTAAGGTTAATAGCCTTGCGATGCAAGAGGAATTAGGTTTCACTGTTAAGGCTCCTCGTTGGGCAGTTGCTTACAAGTTTCCTGCTGAGGAGAAAGAAGCAGAACTGCTTTCTGTTGATTGGCAAGTAGGGCGTACAGGTGTCGTAACACCGACTGCTAATCTTAGTCCTGTTCAGCTGGCAGGAACAACCGTTAGTCGAGCAACACTCCACAATGTGGATTATATTGCAGAGAAAGATATTCGTATCGGTGATACGGTGCTTGTTTACAAGGCTGGTGATATTATTCCAGCTGTTCTATCGGTTGTAGAAAGTAAACGTGACAGTCAGGAAGTTATGCCGATACCTGAGACTTGTCCATCGTGTGGAGGAGACTTGCTTCACTATGAGGACGAAGTTGCTTTGCGTTGTATCAATGCTTCTTGCCCAGCCCAGCTCAAGGAACGTTTGATCCATTTTGCCTCACGAGATGCGATGAATATCACAGGATTAGGTCCATCAGTCGTTGAAAAACTCTTCACATCTGACTTGGTCAGTGATATTCCTGCTATCTTCCAGTTGACGATTGCAGATTTAGTGACGTTAGAAGGATTTCAGGAAAAATCAGCAACGAAACTTTACGAAGCCATTCAAGCAGCTAAGCAGAATTCCGCTGAAAAACTGCTCTTTGGATTGGGGATTCGTCATGTAGGTGCCAAGGCAAGTAAGCAGCTCATGGAAGCTTTTGAAAACTTGCAAGCCCTATCACAAGCTGATGAAGAAGCGATTGCTGCAATCGATGGCCTAGGTCTTGTTATTGCAAAGAGCCTGAGAGATTATTTTGCTACAGAGAATGCCCGCTTGCTTCTTAGCGAACTAGAACAAGATGGTGTTAACCTCTCTTATTTGGGTAAAAAGGTCTCTGCTGATGCAGCCTTATCAGGACAAATTGTTGTTCTAACAGGAAAATTAGAGCACTTGAAACGTAGCGAAGCAAAGGCGAAACTTGAGGAACTTGGTGCTAAGGTGACCGGTTCTGTCTCTAAAAAAACCAATCTAGTTGTTGCAGGAAGTGATGCTGGAAGTAAGCTAGCTAAGGCACAGGAACTAGGTATTCCAGTTGTTGATGAGGAATGGTTGTTAACCTTGTAATGTTAAATCTAACGAGATACCTGGTTAAAAAATAGAAGGAAAAATAAGATGGGAAGACAAAAAAGAGCACGTTTGATTTATAATCCAACCTCAGGTCAGGAAATTATGAAAAAAAACGTTGCAGATGTTCTTGATATTTTAGAGAGTTATGGATTTGAAAGCTCAGCTTTTCAAACAACAGCTCAACCCCACTCTGCCAGAAATGAAGCTAAAAGGGCGGCTGAAGCAGGCTTTGATTTAATCATCGCAGCAGGTGGAGATGGTACCATTAATGAAGTAGTTAGTGGGATTGCTCCTTTGAGAAAACGTCCTCAGATGGCGATTATTCCTACAGGAACAACCAATGATTTTGCGCGTGCCTTAAAAATTCCTAGAGGAAATCCTATTGAAGCTGCAAAGATTATTGGAAAAAAACAGACCATAAAATCAGATATTGGCCGTGCCTATGGGGAAAAATACTTTATCAACATCGCCGCTGCAGGTTCCTTCACAGAGTTAACCTACAGCGTCCCTAGCCAATTAAAAACCATGTTTGGTTATTTGGCTTATCTTGCAAAAGGGGTTGAGTTGCTGCCACGTATTCAGACGGTCCCTGTTAAAATCACCCACGATGATGGTGTTTTTGAAGGTGAAGTGTCTATGATTTTTGCAGCAATCACAAATTCGGTGGGCGGTTTTGAAACCATTGCCCCTGATGCCAAGTTGGACGATGGATTATTCACTCTTTTGTTAGTAAAAACCTCAAACCTATTTGAAATTGTTGCTCTTATTCGTATGGTGCTTCAAGGTGGTAAGCATATGAACGATAAAAATATCGAGTACATTAAGACAAGTCAGATGACGATTGAACCTCTAAGTGACCAGCGCATGATGATTAACCTAGATGGTGAATATGGTGGAGATGCTCCTATTTTATTGGAAAATTTAAAAAATCATATTGAATTTTATGCTAATGTGGATGAAATTGCAGATTCTGCCTTGGTTGATGCTGATGAACTTGCCCTAGAGGAAATCGCTCAGAAATTCTCTCATGAGGTAGATGGCTTATCTGGCTCAGATATGGTATAAAGACGATGGAAAATTATTTAACAGTACATTTTCATAACTCCCAAGGAGACTATCGTCACATCAGTATGTGGAAGTGGATTGATGGTTATTGGGGAGAGGATGCCTCTTTTACAGGGGAAGATGATTTCGGTGTTTTTGGAGAGATTACTTATCCTTCGGATCGTTTTTTAGATTCGGTTCATCTTTTGGTTAAGGCTGACGATTGGTCCAAACAAACAGTGGACTTTCAGATACGCCGCTTTTCTGGGGACTCTCCCAATCATATTTGGCTAGTTGAAGGGGATCATCAGGTTTATTATGCTAAACAAGCAGCCCTGACTAGTCCGTATCTGTCTAAACCTCGTGATACCGCTTTTGATATGGCCGTTAGAGCATCTGAGTTTGATCGCAATTGGGGTTATCAGGGCTGGCTAGGTTATCGTTATCATGAAACTGCTACTGACTTTAGGGTATGGTCCCCATTAGCTAACCGTGTTGACCTTCTGTTATTTGATCAGGAAATGAATCAAATAGAATGCCTTCAAATGGAAAGAGGAAGTTCGATTAACCTTGATCATCACGAAATGAATACCAAGGGTGTTTGGCAGTTCTGTTTAGAAGGAGATTGGTCAGGCTATGCCTATCAATACCGTATCTACCACGAATCGCATTTCTATCAAGATACTTGTGATCCTTACACAAAAGTTCTTAGTCTAGATGGTCAGAAAAGTTTGATTGTGTCAGATCAAGAGTTGGTTCCAGAGACCTTTAAAAAAGTTACCCCAGAATTTGCTGATTGGCGATTGGATAATCCTTGTCAGGCTGTTATCTGTGAAATGCATCTTCGAGACTTGACTACATCAGAAAGCTCTGGTATTGAAGCTGCTTATAGAGGGACTTATCTGGGTGCTTGTCAGACAGGGAGTCAAAATGCTCAAGGGGATAGTACTGCATTTGACCATATCAAAAAAATGGGCTACACTCATGTTCAGTTGCAACCCGTCTTTGAACACCATAAAGTTTATGATGACTCTGGTCATCTGACCTACAATTGGGGTTATGATCCAGAGCATTACAATGTTCCAGATCGTCAGTTTGCATACGATCAAGAAAATCCCCTAGCTCCTATTCATGAGTTGAAAGAAATGATTCAGGCTTATCATGAGGCTGGTATAGGTGTTATTATGGATGTTGTCTATAACCACACTTATTCGTCTTACAGCTCTCCTTTTCAACTGACTGTACCGAACTATTTTTACCGTATGAAAACAGATGGTTCTTTTCAGGATGGTTCCGGGTGTGGCAATGAGACAGCCAGCGAGAAAGAAATGTTTCGAAAATATATGATTGATTCTGTTCTCTATTGGGCCGAGGAGTATGGGGTTGATGGTTTTCGATTTGACCTTATGGGGCTACATGATGTCGAAACCATGAGAGCTATTCGAGAAGCCTTGGATAGACTTGACCCTAGGCTACTCATTTATGGTGAAGGCTGGGATATGGGAACTGGTCTTGCTAGACATCAAAAGGCTATCAAAGCAAATGCCAACCAGCTCCCTCGAATCGGATTTTTCAATGATGATGCGCGTGATGCTGTCAAGGGAGCAGAAGTCTATGGTCATCTTAAGGCAGGCTTTGTTTCGGGGGCACCATTAGAGTGGGAAATTGGGCAATCCTTATTAGGAAGTCGTTCTTTTTCTTCCTACTTGGCACCAAGTCAAGTCGTCAATTATATCGAGGCGCATGATAACTATAACCTCAGTGATCTGTTGCAGATTCTGCATCCAGCGGATGATACAGACAGTCATCGAAAAAGGGTCTTACTGGCAACTGGCTTAAATCTGATGATGCAAGGAATGGCTTTCATGCAGATTGGTCAAGAATTCATGAGAACAAAAATAGTAGCCACAGGACCAGAAAATCAGGTAACTGAATCTGACTTACTTGCTGCAATGAATAGTTACAATGCCTCGGATGCTGTTAACGCCATTGATTGGACTAGAGTTTCTGATGAAAACGATATGCTCAATCAAGTTTCAGAATGGATTGAGATGAAAAAGCACAATCCTTTATTTTCAAACAAAAGCTATGCAGCTATAGAAGACACCATCACGATAGCTTCATGTGATAGTGGCACTGGGCTGGTCTCTTTGAATTATCAAGATGAAAAAAACACGAATATTATTTTCAATAATATCGAAAAATCTATCGAAAAATTATGAAAAACGAATGACTTAACAAGAAAAATGTGATATAATGAAGAAAATACAACGCTTACATTAAAAGTTTATGTTAAGTTCATTGACAACCGAGTAATCTAAACAGACGTTTGGGTTACTTTTTTTATTTACATTTATTTTTCTGAAAATTCAATTTTTGGAAACGGTTTTAGGAGAAGCAGGTGATCACATGACGTTAGAAGAGCAAGTGTACACTTTTGGTACTGGAGAAAATTACCGTGTTCAACATTATTTGGGAGTGCACCCTTTGGATGGAGAGAAGGGGTTCAGTTTCAGGGTTTGGGCCCCTCATGCAGAGAAGGTTCAATTGATTGGAGAGTTTACGGACTGGAGAGCTAATCCAGTAGAAATGCAACGAAATCAAGCTGGTATCTGGGAGGTCGATACCGACTTAGCTCAGGAGGGTCAGCTTTATAAATACTTGATTACTAGAAGTGGTGGTCAGGTTATTGAGAAGATTGATCCTTTAGCGATTTATTTTGAGAGACGTCCTGGGACAGCAGCTGTAGTGACTTCACATTCAGACTATCAGTGGAGTGATCAGCTATGGTTAGGACGTCGCAAGCGTTTAGGGTTTAAAAAACGACCTGTTAATATTTATGAAGTTCACAGTTCGTCTTGGAAACAAAAAGAAGATGGCAGTCCTTATACCTTTAAAGAGCTAAAAGAAGAGCTTATTCCCTATTTGGTCAAGATGAATTATACTCATGTTGAGTTTATGCCTCTAATGGCTCATCCTTTGGATATGAGTTGGGGCTATCAAGTGATGGGCTACTTTGCCTTGGAGCATACCTATGGTCAACCTGATGATTTAAAGGCTTTTGTGGATGCCTGTCACAAGGAAAATATAGGTGTTATTGTGGATTGGGTCCCTGGACACTACACACAAAATGATGATGCCCTAGCTTATTTTGATGGGACGCCTACCTTTGAATACCAAGATCATGATCGTGCTCATAATTATCGATGGGGAGCCCTCAATTTTGATTTAGGGAAAAATCAAGTTCAGTCCTTCTTGATTTCCAGTGCTTTATTCTGGATAGAGGAATACCACCTGGATGGTATACGTGTAGATGCTGTGTCAAATATGCTCTACTTGGATTATGATGATGGACCTTGGGTTCCAAATAAAGATGGCGGTAATCGTAATCTAGAGGGCTATCATTTTTTACAAAAATTAAATCAAATTGTGAAGTCTTATCACTCAGATGTGATGATGATTGCTGAGGAATCAACTGCTGCCACACCGATTACACAATCAGTTGCAGATGGTGGGTTGGGATTTGATTATAAGTGGAATATGGGCTGGATGAATGACATCTTACGATTCTATGAAAAAGATCCTATATATCGCCAGTATGACTACAATCTGGTAACCTTTAGTTTCATGTATGCCTTTAATGAGCAATTTATTCTTCCTTTTTCACACGACGAGGTGGTTCATGGGAAAAAGAGTATGATGCATAAGATGTGGGGAGATCGTTACAATCAGTTTGCAGGTCTTAGAAATCTTTATACCTATCAAATTTGCCACCCCGGCAAGAAGTTACTTTTTATGGGATCGGAGTTTGGTCAGTTTTTAGAATGGAAGTACAGCGAACAATTAGAGTGGTCCAATCTTAACGATAGTATGAACGCCAAGATGCAGTACTTTTCAAGCCAACTTAATCGCTTCTATAAGGAACATAAGGCGCTTTGGCAGATTGACGATTCCTTTGATGGTTTAGAGATCATTGATGCTGATAACAAGTCTCAGACAGTGTTGTCCTTCGTTCGAAAATCGGACAAAGGTGAGATCTTGCTTTGTGTCTTTAACATGACACCTGTTGAAAGGAGGGCGTTTACGATTGGGGTTCCAGTATTTGGGATCTATGAGGAAATATTAAATACAGAGCGAGAAGAATTTGGAGGTGTTTGGAAGGAAAATAATCCAGAGACGAAAACAGAGTTGGGTGAATGGCGAGACTATGAGCAGACCCTGACCTTTACCCTACCAGCCATGGGAGCAAGTATCTGGAAAGTGAAGCGTCGTATTAAAAAGAAAAAGCCGTAGGTAAGCAAATCAAAAGATTAACTTACAATCAGTTATCTATTGGGGAGGAAACTGTAGATGAAAAATGAAATGTTGGCACTCATCCTTGCAGGAGGGCAAGGAACACGTCTTGGAAAACTAACGCAAAGCATTGCGAAACCAGCTGTGCAATTTGGAGGACGATATCGTATCATTGATTTTGCATTGTCAAATTGTGCAAACTCAGGGATAACAAATGTCGGAGTGATTACACAGTATCAGCCTTTGGCTCTAAATAGCCATATCGGAAACGGATCTTCATGGGGATTGGATGGGATAAATAGCGGAGCGACTATTTTACAACCTTATTCTGCAACGGAAGGAAACCGCTGGTTTTTAGGGACAAGCCACGCTATCTATCAAAACATCGATTATATTGATAGTATTAATCCTGAATATGTTCTTATTTTATCTGGGGACCATATCTATAAGATGGACTATGATGATATGCTTCAAACTCATAAGGATAATATGGCTAGTTTGACAGTAGCGGTCATTGACGTTCCTCTAAAAGAAGCCAGTCGTTTTGGTATCATGAATACTGACTCAAATGATCGTATCGTAGAGTTTGAAGAGAAGCCAGAACATCCAAAATCAACCAAAGCTTCTATGGGGATTTACATCTTTAATTGGCAAAAATTACGTAACATGTTGGTTGATGCTGAGAAAAATAATATTGATATGTCAGACTTTGGGCAACATGTTATTCCAGCCTATCTTGAACAAGGAGAGCCTGTTTATACCTACAACTTTGCAGGTTATTGGAAAGATGTTGGAACGATTGAGTCTCTTTGGGAGGCAAACATGGAATACATCGCTATTGATAATGCACTTAATAGCCGTGATCGTTCATGGAAAATCTATTCTAAAAATCTGATTACGCCACCTAATTTTATCACTGAAGAAGCTGATGTTAACGATTCTCTTGTTGTTGATGGCTGCTACGTTGCTGGTAAGATTGACCATTCCATCTTATCAACAAATGTCAAAGTAGAGCAAGGAGCCGAAGTTAAGGATAGCTTCATTATGAGTGGTGTAACGATTAAGTCTGGAGCCAAGATTTATCGCGCTATTATTGGAGAGGGTGCTGTAATTGGCGAAAACGTTCTTATTGATGGAGCAGAGGACGTTCAAGTTGTTGGATATGATGAAGTAGTGGGGTTGACAGATGAAGAGTGATAAATATACTGCAATTTTAGGAAATACTGTTGGTTATCCAGATATGGGTGCCTTGACCGCTAATAGACCGCTAGCAAGTCTCCCATTTGATGGCAAATATCGTCTGATTGATTTTCAGCTATCTAGCTTGGCTAATGCTGGTGTCCGTAGCATCTATGGTATTTTTCGTGGGCAAAATATCCGTTCTGTCTTTGACCATATTCGCTCAGGGCGTGAGTGGGGATTGAATACCTTGCTTAGCCATTACTTCTTAGGTTTTTACAATACCAGCGATGAGAGTGAATTTGTTGATGCGGATTACTACGAGCAAATTCTTAATTACCTCAAACGCTCAGGTTCAGATCAAACAATCTATATGTCTTGTGATATTTTGTGTAATATCAATCTACAACAAGTTATCCATCTTCACAATGCCAACAAGCGTCAGATAACAGTTGTCTATAAGAAGATGTTGAAGGCTGATTGTTCTCCTGCCAACGAACTCTTAGCAGTTGATGAGACGGATGCTGTTGTTGGCAAAGCAGACATTGATAAAACTGATGAGCCTGTACCAATGTCTGCGGATATTTACGTTGTCAATACTTCTTGGCTGATTACTAAGATGGAGGAGGAAGCAAGCAAGGAAAATCCACGTAAAATCCGTCATCTTCTCCGTGAGCTCATTTTGACAGATGGAGCTCTTGCTTTTGAACATACAGGCTACCTTTCTAACATTTGCTCGGTAGATTCTTACTATAAAGCTAATATGGATATGTTAGACCCTCAAAAATTTTACGCACTCTTTTATGGTAATCAAAAAGTTTATACCAAGGTCAAAAATGAAGAATCAACCTATTTTGCAACAGAGTCCATTGTAAAAAATTCACAATTTGCATCTGGTTCTGTTATTCAAGGACAAGTTGAGCATTCCATTGTATCACGGTCATGTCAGGTTCATGAAGAGAGTAAGGTCTACAAGTCCGTTCTCTTCCCTAAAGTGTCTGTGGGCAAAGGTGCTAGTATTGCCTATGCTATTATTGATAAGGGAGTAGCCATTCCTGAAGGTGTTACTTTAAAAGGGAGTCCTGATAACCCACTTGTTATTGGCAAGGGTCAAAAAATTACTGGAGATATTATTCAATGAAAATCATGTTTGTAGCAGCAGAAGGAGCACCTTTTGCTAAAACAGGTGGTTTGGGAGATGTGATAGGGGCGCTTCCAAAATCACTGGTTAAAAATGGCGATGAAGTTGCTGTTGTTCTCCCTTATTATGATGTGGTTGCTGCTAAATTTGGTAATCAAGTCGAAGATGTGCTATCTTTTTATACCAATATTGGTTGGCGTCATCAGTATGTCGGTGTGAAAAAAATTGTCCGTGATCAGGTAACCTTTTACTTTATTGACAATCAGCAGTATTTTTACCGTGGCAAGGTTTATGGTGATTGGGATGATGGAGAACGATTTGCCTTCTTTCAGATTGCAGCCTTAGAGTTGATGGAAAAAGTTAATTTTATTCCAGACGTTCTTCATGTACATGATTACCATACAGCAATGATTCCTTATCTTCTAAAAGAAAAATACCATTGGATTGCTGCTTACCAAAATATTAAGACTGTTTTTACAATCCACAATATTGAGTTTCAAGGTCAGTTTGATCCAGCTATGTTAGGTGACCTTTTTGGAGTTGGATCAGAGCGCTATGAGGATGGAACACTTCGTTGGAACAATTGCCTCAACTGGATGAAGGCAGCTGTTCTCTATGCAGACCGTGTGACAACAGTATCACCATCTTATGTGGGTGAAATCATGACACCTGAATTTGGTAAAGGGTTAGATCAAGTCATGCGAATGGAAGCAGGTAAGTTATCTGGTATTGTTAACGGTATCGATACAGAGCTTTTAGATCCAGAGAAAGATCCCTTGATTCCTTATCATTTTTCAGTGACAGATTTATCAGGAAAAGCAAAAAATAAACAAGCGCTTCAAGAATCCCTAGGGTTACCAGTTCGGTCAGATGTACCAGTGATTGGGATTGTCTCACGTTTGACAGATCAAAAAGGTTTTGATTTAGTGGTCAATGAGTTGCATCATATTTTGCAGTATGACCTACAAATTGTTCTTTTAGGAACAGGCTATGCTGATTATGAAAATGCCTTCTCATGGTTTGCAAGCCAATACCCAGATAAACTATCAGCTAATATTACCTTTGATTTGGCATTGGCTCAGCAAATTTATGCAGCCTGTGATATTTTCCTTATGCCATCAGCCTTTGAGCCTTGTGGCTTGTCTCAGATGATGGCGATGCGATATGGTACCTTGCCTGTTGTTTCAGAAGTTGGAGGTCTTCGAGATACTGTTGAAGCCTATAACTCAGTAACGCAAACAGGCACAGGATTTAGCTTTGATCATTTCTCAGGCTACTGGATGACTAAGACGCTAGAAAGTGCTTTGGATACCTACTATCATCATCAAGAAGGCTGGAAGCAGTTGCAAAGAAATGCCATGACTAGAGATTTTTCGTGGGATACAGCTAGTCTCGCGTATGATAAGCTCTATCAATCGCTTTAACTTTATCAAACAAAGATCAACTTATTTCAGGGAGATAAGTTGATTATTTAGGATTATAATTATCGTAATATTCAAATGATTTCAGAAAGGAAACTCATGAACTTAGAACAGTTAAGCAAAGAACAATTTATCCGAGATTTTAAGGATACACTTCACGAGGAGCAATTGATTAAAGTAGCTCGTGCAACACCAGCAGAACTGTTTACGACACTAGCTAAACTCATTCGTCGTTATTATACCGATACCTGGATTGACAGAAATCATAAACTTTCAGAAAATAAGGAAAAAGTAGCCTATTACTTTTCTATTGAATTTTTACCAGGTCGTATGTTGGAAACTAACCTCCTTAATCTAGGTATCTTAGATTTAGTGAAAGAAAGTTTTGAAGAACTGAATGTCGATTTTCAAGAGGTAGTTGAAGCAGAACATGATATGGCTCTTGGAAATGGGGGCTTGGGCCGTTTGGCAGCTGCCTTTATGGACTCACTTGCAACGACTGGCTACCCTGGTTTTGGAAATGGGCTCCGCTATCAGTATGGGCTTTTTAAGCAGCGTATTGTTGATGGTTATCAAGTTGAATTACCCGATTCTTGGTTTGGTTCTATTGGTAATGTCTGGGAGACACGCAAAGACCATGATATAGTTGATGTAAAGCTTTTCGGTGACGTTTACCTTCAAGCTGACCAAGAAGGTCGTATTGTCCCTGTTTACCATAATGCTCAACTCCTTCATGCGGTTCCTTATGATGTACCACAGATTGGTTTTGAGAATGGAGTTATTAACAACCTTCGACTTTGGGATGTTGAGATTCCAGAAGCCTATGAACTAGATTACCCAACGATTGAAGATCGTCGCCGTGTTCAGGATATTACAGCAGTTCTTTATCCAGATGATAGTAATTATGAAGGCAAACAGTTGCGTTTGATTCAAGAGTATTTTATGACAAGTGCAGGTCTTCAAACCATTGTTAAATCTTATCTAAAACAAGGCTTGCCTCTAGAGAATATCCACGAAAAAGTATCTGTTCATATCAACGATACCCACCCTGCAGTAGCACCAGCAGAATTTATGCGTATCTTATTGGATGATTATGGTCTAACTTGGGATGCTGCTTGGGAAACAACGGTTCAGACCATGTCTTACACGAACCATACTATTTTGTCAGAAGCGCTGGAAAAATGGGATGCAGAGCTCTTTAAAAAAGTTCTACCTAGGGTTTACCAGGTTATTCTTGAGATTGATCATCGCTTCGTTTCTAATCTGGCAAAACAAGGCTATGACTCAGGTTTAATTGAGCGAACACGTATTGTCAAAGACAATCAAATTCACATGGCTAATCTAGCAATTATCGGTGGTCACTCAGTCAATGGAGTTGCTAAACTGCACACAGATCTGTTGAAAGAAGATACCTTGCATGATTTTTATACCCTTTATCCTGAGAAGTTTAACAATAAAACCAATGGTATCGTTCAACGTCGTTGGACACAAATAGCTGCTCCAGAGCTTTCTCAGGCTTTGGATGAGACTATTGGAAAAGACTGGCGAAAGGATATTCATCAACTTGACAGATTGGTAGAATTTGCGAATGATGATACTGTTCTAGACCATTTTTATCAGGTTAAAAAGGTTGCTAAAGAGCGCCTAGCACGTTATATCAGAGAAACGACGGGTATCGAAGTATCGACGGATGCTATTTTTGATGTTCAAGTTAAGCGACTCCATGCTTACAAACGTCAACTTCTAAATGTTCTTCATATTTTGAAACTCTATCTTGATCTTAAGGAAAATCCTGACAAAGATATGGTACCTCGTGTCTTCATTTTTGGAGCAAAAGCTGCACCAGGATACCATTTCGCAAAATCCGTGATTAAACTAATTAATGAAATTGCAAATGTGGTTAACAACGACAGCAGTTTACAAGGTAAGCTCAAAGTCGTGTTCCTTGAAAATTATAGGGTATCTTTGGCAGAGCTTATTATTCCAGCTGCAGATGTGTCTGAGCAGATATCACTTGCGTCAAAAGAGGCTTCTGGAACATCAAATATGAAATTTATGATGACTGGAGCAATTACTCTAGCTACCCTTGATGGTGCCAATATCGAAATCAAAGATGAAGTTGGGGATGACAATATCATTATCTTTGGTATGGATAAGGATGCTGTTTATAGCCACTATGAAAATCATGATTACTATGCTCGTGGCATCTATGAAAGCAATCCGACTATTCGTCGAGTCGTTGATAGCTTTGTTAACGGAACAATTCCAAATGCTCAAAGTGAAGGGACAGAGATTTATGAGTCACTTATCACACATAATGACGAGTATTTCCTTTTGGAAGACTTCTCTGCTTATGTAGCGGCTCAAGAGAAGATTGATGCTCTTTACCGTGACCAAAAGCTATGGGCACGTATGAGTCTTATGAATATTGCTAAGTCGCATAAATTCACTTCTGATGACACTATTACAGAATATGCTGAAGATATTTGGCAGTTGACTAAAAACGAGTAATCAAACTGTCTAATAAGCTATACTAGCTAAATCTTGAAAAACTATTGTATAGCATCGATTAGGGATTTTAGAACTAAATATTGCAATCAAAAAATGAACAACATTAACTGTTGTTCGTTTTTTTGAGCAGGAGGTGTAAGAAGTGGTCATTTTTTTAAGATAGTTTATCTTATTATTTTCTAATGTTTAGTAAAAATAGAACTTGTTTTCCTATTTAAATAATAATGAAAATAAGGTTTCACTAAAGGTCAAAAAAGGTTAAAAAAAAGATAAAGAAAACGCCACCATTTCTAAAAATGCGTTGACTTTCAAAAAAAATAGGTCTAAACTGTAGAAGTAAAAAATTTAAAAGGAGAATTCTTATGTTGAATTTAGCTATTTTAGCGCTTGGTATTGCCGTTATGGGTGTCTCTATCGGTGAAGGTATTCTAGTTGCAAATATTGCACAATCTTCAGCTCGTCAACCAGAGATGTTCAGTAAATTCCAAACGCTCATGTTCTTGGGTGTTGCCTTTATCGAGGGTACTTTCTTCGTCCTTCTTGCATGTACATTCTTTGTTACAACAAAATAGTAGCAAGAGTATCTAACTAAAGTTAGAGGAAGGAGGGAGTCAGTTGGAAACTACTACAAATCCAACAGTTCATTTTTTGGGCATTGAGTTTGATTTGACCATTCTCGTTATGTCTCTCTTGACTGTACTGATTGCCTTTGGCATTATCTTTTGGACAAGCCGTAAGATGGCAATTAAACCAAAAGGTAAGCAGACATTTATTGAGTATATCTATGAGTTCGTACAAAATACTATCAAACCTAATTTAGGTGAGTATACTAAGAACTATAGCTTACTCATGTTTACTTTTTTCTTCTTCATCTTGGTAGCCAATAACCTTGGACTTTTGATTAAGTTAGAATCAGAAGAACATAATTTTTGGACATCACCAACGTCAAATTTCATGGTTGACTTTACCTTATCTTTAATCATTGCGGTTGTAGTGCATTTTGAAGGTATTCGTAAAAATGGTATTGTTGAGTATCTAAAAAGTTATTTGACACCTTATCCAGCTATGTTACCAATGAACATTCTAGAGCAATTTACAAACTTGATTTCTCTAGCACTTCGTCTTTACGGTAATATCTATGCGGGTGAGATTGTGATGAGCTTGATTGTAAGTGTTGGTCATTCTGGTCTCGTTGGAGGCCCAGCAGGTTTTGTATTGAACATGGCCTGGACAGCATTCTCAGCCTTCATCGGTTGTATTCAAGCTTACGTATTCACGATTCTTTCATCAAAATATATTGGTGAAAAAGTCTGCGAAGAAGAGGAATAAGAAAGGAGTTATGACCCATGTCTACACTTATTAATAGTACAAGTCTTGGTAATCTTATTATCACTACTGGATCAGTTATTCTTTTGTATGTTCTCATTCGAATCTTCGCATGGGATCAAATCACAGGAATCTTTGAAGCGCGTGCTCAAAAAATTGCTGATGATATTGATGGAGCAGAAGTAGCTCGTCAAAAAGCGGAAGAGTTAGCTGCTAAACGTGAAACAGAACTTTCTGGTGCTCGTGCCGAAGCAAGTCAAATTATTGAAGATGCAAAGGAAACTGGTAAAGTTCAAGAAACTAAAATTATTGCGGAAGCTCGTGAAGAAGCAAGCCGTCTAAAAGAAAAAGCTAATCAAGAAATTGCTTTGAGTAAATCAGAAGCACTTTCAAGTGTGAAAGGTGAAGTTGCTGATTTAACAGTACTCTTAGCAGAAAAAATGATTGCAAAAAACCTCAATCCAGATTCACAAAGTGAACTGATTGATAGCTATCTTAAC
Organism: Streptococcus saliviloxodontae; assembly: GCF_016908655.1. GTDB lineage: Bacteria > Bacillota > Bacilli > Lactobacillales > Streptococcaceae > Streptococcus > Streptococcus saliviloxodontae. The sequence continues at coordinate 5,016 of NZ_JAFBEI010000017.1, read as the reverse complement.
AAATTGGGAGACGCCTAATGGATAAAAAAACACTCGCTCTCATTGAGCAATATGCTAAGAGTTTAGCAGAGGTTGCTGTTGAACAAGATGCAGTGTCTGATATCTATGAGGAAATTACTCAACTGTTAGCGATTTTTACAGAAACACATTTAACGACGCTACTTAGTCAAGACTCATATAGTCGTGAGGATAAGCTAGCAACTGTTAGGTTGCTTCAAGAGTTTTGTTCAGCTTATTTGAAGAATTTTCTTGAGGTAATTTTACAGAATGAAAGAGAAGCCTTAATTGAGGCAATTCTTAGAGATGTCAAAGAACGCCTTGATCGTGTCACCGGAACTTATGTTGTGGAAGTGACTACAGCAATCCCTTTGACAGCTGATCAAAAAGAGCGTATTTCAAATGTCGTTGCACGTAAATTTGCTGTTAAGACACGCGAATTGGTTGAACACGTTGATGAAGGTATCCTTGGTGGATTTGTTATTAAAACACAAAATAAAATCATTGATACCAGCTTGAAAACTCAATTACAACAATTGAAAATGAATTTGAAATAGAAAGTGGTGTGACTTTTGGCAATTAACGCACAAGAAATTAGCGCTTTAATTAAAAAGCAAATTGAAAACTTCCAGCCAAATTTTGACGTCACAGAAACTGGTGTAGTCACTTACATCGGTGATGGTATCGCTCGTGCTCGTGGTCTTGATAATGCCATGAGTGGTGAACTTCTTGAATTTTCAAACGGTGCCTATGGTATGGCTCAAAACTTGGAGTCAAATGATGTCGGTATCATTATCCTAGGTGAGTTTGATTCTATTCGTGAAGGTGATGTCGTAAAACGTACTGGTAAAATTATGGAAGTACCAGTTGGTGAAGCTTTGATTGGTCGTGTGGTAAACCCACTTGGACAACCAGTTGATGGACTTGGAGATATTGCAACTACTTCAACTCGCCCAGTTGAAACACCTGCACCAGGTGTTATGCAACGTAAATCTGTCTCAGAACCGCTTCAAACTGGTCTTAAAGCCATTGATGCTTTGGTTCCAATTGGTCGTGGTCAACGTGAGTTGATTATCGGTGACCGTCAAACAGGTAAAACATCTGTTGCCATTGATGCTATCTTGAACCAAAAAGGTCAAGATATGATTTGTATCTATGTTGCTATCGGACAAAAAGAATCAACAGTTCGTACACAAGTAGAAACACTCCGTAAATATGGAGCTCTTGATTATACAATCGTTGTGACAGCATCTGCATCACAACCTTCTCCATTACTTTACATCGCTCCTTATGCTGGTGTCGCAATGGCTGAAGAATTTATGTATAACGGAAAACACGTTTTGATTGTCTATGATGATTTATCAAAACAAGCGGTAGCTTATCGTGAATTATCATTGCTTCTTCGTCGTCCTCCAGGACGTGAAGCCTACCCAGGTGATGTTTTCTACCTTCACTCACGTCTTTTGGAACGTTCAGCTAAAGTTTCTGATGCTCTTGGTGGAGGCTCAATTACAGCTTTACCATTTATCGAAACTCAGGCAGGTGACATCTCAGCTTATATCGCAACTAACGTGATCTCAATCACAGATGGACAAATCTTCTTGCAAGAAAACCTCTTCAACTCAGGTATCCGTCCAGCCATCGATGCGGGTTCTTCAGTATCACGTGTTGGTGGTTCTGCCCAAATCAAAGCGATGAAAAAAGTTGCTGGTACTTTACGTCTAGACCTAGCATCCTATCGTGAACTTGAAGCCTTTACGCAGTTTGGTTCAGATCTTGATGCAGCAACTCAAGCGAAATTGAACCGTGGTCGTCGTACAGTTGAGGTTCTTAAACAACCTCTTCATAAACCACTTCCTGTTGAAAAACAAGTTGTGATTTTGTATGCTCTTACACACGGTTTCCTTGATAGTGTTCCTGTAGAAGATATTTTGGCATTTGAAGAAGCCTTGTATGATTACTTTGATGCTCAGCATGCTGAGATTTTCGAAACGATTCGTACAACAAAAGATCTTCCTGAAGAGTCAGTGCTTGATGCTGCCATTCAAGAGTTTAAAGATCAATCACAATTTAACTAAGAGGAGGGTGTGATATGGCAGGCTCTCTTAGTGAAATTAAAGCCAAAATTGCGTCAACGAAGAAAACAAGTCAGATTACTGGAGCTATGCAAATGGTTTCAGCGGCAAAATTGACGAAATCTGAGCAATCAGCTAAAGACTTTCAAATTTATGCTGCCAAAATTCGTCAAATTACAACTGATTTGTTGAAGACTGAGTTAACTTCAGGGTCATCAAACCCTATGTTGATTTCACGTCCTGTTAAGAAGACGGGTTATATTGTAATTACATCCGATAAAGGTCTGGTTGGTGGTTATAACTCAACTATTCTGAAATCGGTTATGGACCTTATCAAAGAATACCATCCTAATAAAGATAGTTTTGAAATTATTTCAATTGGTGGTATGGGTTCAGACTTTTTCAAGGCTCGTGGTATTGATGTTGCTTTTGAATTGCGTGGCTTGGATGATCAACCAAGCTTCGAACAAGTTGGTAAAATCATTTCAAAGGCTGTTGATATGTATCAAAATGAAATTTTTGATGAGTTATACGTTTGTTATAACCACCATGTAAACAGTTTGACTAGTCAAGTTCGTGTTCAACAAATGTTGCCAATTACTGAACTTGATGCTTCAGAAGCAGCTGAAGAAGGTGTCACTGGCTTTGAATTAGAACCTAACCGTGAGACCATTCTTGAGCAATTGTTGCCACAATATACTGAAAGTTTGATTTACGGTGCCATTATTGATGCCAAGACTGCAGAGCATGCTGCGGGAATGAGTGCTATGCAGACAGCAACAGACAATGCTAAAAATGTTATCAATGATTTAACTATTCAATATAACCGTGCACGTCAAGCAGCGATTACGCAAGAAATTACAGAAATCGTAGCAGGTGCTTCAGCACTTGAATAGAGGTAAAGTAAAAGTCGGATAAGACTTTTGTAACTTATATAAAGGAGAAAAACATGAGCTCAGGCAAAATTGCTCAGGTTGTCGGTCCTGTTGTCGATGTTCGATTTGAAACAGGCGATCAACTTCCTGAGATTAATAATGCCCTTGTCGTCTATAAAGACAAGGATAAAACTCAAAAAATCGTTTTGGAAGTAGCTCTTGAACTTGGTGATGGTGTCGTTCGTACGATTGCCATGGAATCTACAGATGGGTTGACACGTGGTCTTGAAGTGCTTGATACAGGTCGTCCAATCTCAGTACCAGTTGGTAAAGATACTTTAGGACGTGTTTTCAATGTTCTAGGTGATGCTATCGACCTTGAAGAGCCTTTCGCTGAGGATGCAGAGCGTGAACCAATTCATAAAAAAGCACCAAGCTTCGATGAATTATCAACATCAACTGAAATCCTTGAAACAGGTATCAAGGTTATTGACCTTCTTGCCCCTTACCTTAAAGGTGGTAAAGTTGGACTTTTCGGTGGTGCCGGTGTTGGTAAGACCGTTCTTATCCAAGAATTGATTCACAATATTGCCCAAGAACACGGTGGTATTTCAGTATTTACCGGTGTTGGGGAACGTACACGTGAAGGTAATGACCTTTACTGGGAAATGAAAGAATCAGGCGTTATTGAGAAAACAGCCATGGTATTCGGTCAGATGAATGAGCCACCTGGAGCACGTATGCGTGTAGCCCTTACTGGTTTGACCATCGCTGAATACTTCCGTGATGTGGAAGGTCAAGACGTGCTTCTTTTCATCGATAACATCTTCCGTTTCACACAAGCAGGTTCGGAAGTTTCAGCCCTTCTTGGTCGTATGCCTTCTGCCGTTGGTTACCAACCAACACTTGCGACTGAAATGGGTCAATTGCAAGAACGTATCACATCAACTAAAAAAGGTTCTGTTACATCAATCCAAGCCATCTACGTACCAGCCGATGACTACACTGACCCAGCGCCAGCAACAGCTTTCGCTCACTTGGATTCGACAACAAACCTTGAACGTAAGTTGACTCAAATGGGTATCTACCCAGCCGTTGACCCATTGGCATCAAGCTCTCGTGCCCTCTCACCTGAAATTGTTGGTGAAGAACACTATGCTGTTGCGACAGAGGTTCAACGTGTCCTTCAACGTTACCGTGAATTGCAAGACATCATTGCTATCCTTGGTATGGATGAATTGTCTGATGAAGAAAAAACATTGGTTGGACGTGCACGTCGTATCCAATTCTTCCTTTCACAAAACTTTAACGTTGCGGAGCAATTTACAGGTCAACCAGGTTCATATGTTCCAGTTGCTGAAACAGTACGTGGCTTCAAAGAAATTCTTGAAGGAAAATATGACCATCTTCCAGAAGATGCCTTCCGTAGCGTAGGCCCAATCGAGGATGTCGTTGAAAAAGCTAAAAACCTTGGCTACTAATGAGGTGATGATATGGCAGAAATGACTGTACAAATCGTAACACCTGACGGTATTAAATATGACCACCATGCTAAATATATTTTAGCAGGGACAAAAGATGGTGAAATCGGTATTTTGCCAGGTCACGTTAACATCATTGCTGCTCTTGAAGTTCATGAGATGAAAATTCGCCGTATAGACGATGATAATCACGTGGACTGGGTTGCAGTTAATGGTGGTATTATTGAAGTGAAAAACAATCATGTCACGATCGTTGCAGATTCTGCGGAGCGTGAACGTGATATTGATGTCAGTCGTGCCGAACGTGCCAAGTTGCGTGCCGAACGTGAGCTTGAAGAAGCACAGCAAGCCGCTGACAATATCGACCAAGTGCGTCGTGCTCAAGTTGCCCTTCAACGTGCGATTAACCGTATTAATGTTGGTTCAAGATAAGCTTACCTCTCATCTTGACTAATAGTAATTAAAAGAATCTGGTTTTCCAGGTTCTTTTTTGGGCTCTTCGTCAACTGTAGTGGGTTGACTTATAATCAGCAGCGAGAGAGAATCAGATTGGTTCTCTCTTTTTGCATGTTTAAAGCGATGAGAATC
>NZ_JAFBEI010000016.1 GCF_016908655.1 Streptococcus saliviloxodontae | reverse complement strand
CTAGTTTACTCCTCCTTATCTGACCTGAACACTTAGATTATACAGGAAAAATAAATGGAAGCTCAAAGCCTTGTCAGCCACCAGCATAGCTGGTGGTTTTCTTGTTTTTCTCTCAGAGAAAAACTGGCTCGAAGCCATAATAAAAAAGTCAACCGAAGTTGACTTTGTGTATAGATGAACTTTTTAGAATAGTCCGATTGCAGTTCCGTCTTCTGCCACATCCATATTGAGGGCTGCTGGTTTTTTAGGAAGACCTGGCATAGTCATAACATCACCTGTAAGAGCAACGATAAATCCTGCACCAGTTTTTGGTACAAATTCACGGATCGTAATATCAAACTCTTCTGGTGCACCTAAAAGAGCTGGATTGTCTGAGAAGCTGTATTGTGTTTTTGCCATGCAGACAGGAAGTTTATCCCAACCGAATGTAGCAAACTGTTTCAGTTGTGTTTGGGCTTTTGGTCCAAAAATAACTGAACGTCCACCATAGATTTGCGTAACAATTTTAGAAACTTTTTCTTCAATTGAATCGTCATCTGAATAGAGTCGTTTGTAGTCAGCTCCGCCATTTTCAACCGCTTCTACAACCGCTTTAGCAAGGTCAACACCACCATCTGCACCGTTTGCCCAAACGCTAGCAAGCTCAACAGGAACACCAATTTCAGCACAGAGTTCTTTCAAAGTGGCGATTTCAGCTTCTGTATCTGCAACAAATTCGTTGATGGCTACGACTGCTGGAAGTCCGAATTTACGAACATTTTCAACGTGACGTTTCAAGTTAGCAAACCCAGCTTTAACCGCTTCAACATTTTCTTCTGAAAGATCTGTCTTAGCAACGCCACCATGCATTTTAAGCGCACGAAGAGTGGCAACAATCACAACTGCATCCGGCGTTTTTGGAAGATTTGGTGTTTTGATATCCAAGAATTTCTCAGCACCAAGGTCAGCACCGAACCCAGCTTCTGTGATAGTATAGTCTGCCAAGCGAAGGGCTGTTGATGTTGCGAGAACAGAGTTACAACCGTGAGCAATATTAGCAAACGGACCACCGTGAACAAGGGCTGGTGTACCGTAAATCGTTTGAACGAGGTTAGGCTTAATAGCATCTTTAAGAATGAGAGTCAAAGCTCCCTCAACCTCAAGATCGCGCACATAAACAGGCGTACGGTCATAGCGGTAAGCAACTACAATATTTGAAAGACGTTCTTTGAGGTCTTTAATATCTGTTGCCAAGCAAAGGATGGCCATAATTTCTGAAGCAACAGTGATATCGAAACCATCTTCACGTGGAATACCATTTACTGGGCTTCCAAGTCCGATAATAACTTGACGAAGAGCACGGTCATTTAGGTCAACAACACGTTTCCAAATGATACGACGTTGGTCAATACCGAGTTCATTTCCCTGTTGGATATGATTGTCAATAAGGGCAGACAAGGCGTTATTGGCAGTCGTGATGGCGTGCATATCACCAGTAAAGTGTAGGTTAATATCTTCCATAGGAAGAACCTGAGCATAGCCACCACCTGCTGCACCACCTTTAATCCCCATGACAGGTCCAAGAGATGGTTCGCGAAGGGCAATCATAGTTTTTTTGCCGATTTTATTAAGTGCATCAGCAAGTCCGATAGACATCGTTGATTTTCCTTCACCTGCTGGCGTCGGATTGATAGCTGTTACGAGAACTAGCTTACCTGGTTCTTGATCTTTAACTGCATTGATCTTATCAAAAGAAAGCTTTGCTTTATATTTGCCATATAACTCGATATCGTCAAACGTAATGCCGACTTGTTCAACGATGTCAGTAATTGGTTTTAGTTCAATACTTTGTGCAATTTCGATATCAGATTTCATGAGACACCTCTTTTTCATTTATGAGTCTATTATAGCAAAGATTAAGCAAAAACGCACCATTTTTGTACTAAAAACAGATAACGTTCGCTTATTACTTTATATTACTCATAAATAAACCCTTTTTATCGGAAAAAGAGTTCATTTTTAGAGAAACTTTATTTTGCTTTTTACTTGTTTCTTACAGGATAAAAAGTTACCCTAAATAATTTCTTGGTTTACAAAGGCTTTGATTTAAGGTAAAATGCATCTATGAAAGTTTTGATTACATCTGGTGGTACAACTGAGAAAATCGACTCAGTAAGAGGTATCACTAATCACTCAACAGGAAATCTGGGAAAGCTCATAGCTGAACGTTTCTTAGCTCAAGGACACGAAGTAAGTCTGGTGACAACCAAACAAGCTGTTAAACCTGAAGCAAGTTCTTTATTGCACACTTATATTGTCTCGACGGTAGATAGTTTGCTAACAACAATGGAGCCTTTAGTGAAAAGCCATGATCTTGTGATCCATAGTATGGCTGTTTCTGACTATACTCCAGTTTATATGACAGATCTTGATGATGTCTTGTCTAGCGAAGACTTAACCAAACTACTAACAAAAAGCAATCAGGAATCTAAAATTTCATCTCAGGCAGATTATCAAGTGCTTTTTCTGAAAAAAACACCCAAGGTTATCAGTTTGATCAAGCAATGGAATCCGGATATTTGTCTTATAGGATTTAAATTATTAGTCAATGTGTCTCGTGATGAGCTTTTTTCAGTTGCTCGCGCAAGCCTTCAAAAAAATCAGGCTGACTATATTTTAGCCAACGACCTCAATGAGATAACATCCAAACAGCATCACGCTTATCTCTTGTCGGATAATCAAATCAGCGAAGCCTTCACCAAACAAGAAATCGCTGATGTAATCTATGAACAGGTGACACACAATGACTAAACGTATTACTCTAGCTGTTTCAGGTTCTATCTCAGCCTATAAGTCTGCTGATTTGACAAGTCAGTTAAAAAAACGAGGCTATAATGTCACTATTATCATGACTAAAGCTGCAACTTCTTTTATTACCCCTTTGACATTACAGGTTTTATCAAAAAATCCTGTGTATCTAGATGTTATGGAGGAGAAAGTAGCTACTCGTATTGAACATATTGATTTAGGAAAAGAAACAGATCTTTTTGTTGTCGCACCTGCTTCAGCTAATACCATCGCACACCTGGCAAATGGCTTTGCTGATAACATGCTAACTGCTACTGCTCTAGCCTTGCCATCAACAACTAAAAAATTATTGGCTCCTGCTATGAATACTAAAATGTATGAGCACCCTTTAACTCAAAAAAACCTGACTTCTTTGGAAGAAATTGGCTATGACATTATTCAACCGAAGTCAGCCTTGTTAGCTTGTGGAGACATAGGACGAGGGGCACTTGCTGATGTGGATGATATTCTGATTAAAATAGAGGAGATATTACATGAACCGTAACCAAAAATCATCAACTATTGCAACACTTGCTATTTTTTTTGCTGTTATGCTAGTCATCCATCTGTTGTCTAGTATCATTTTCAATGTTCTACCAGTACCAATCAAACCAACCTTGATTCACATTCCGGTTATTGTAGCTTCAATCATTTACGGACCTAAAATAGGTGCGAGCTTAGGATTGTTTATGGGAATCATCTCAGTTGTGACAAATACAGTTGTACAACTGCCTACCTCATATCTGTTTAGTCCTTTTGTTGACAATGGAAACTTCTACTCCCTTATTATCGCTATAGTCCCAAGGGTTTTAATTGGCATTACCCCTTACTTCATTTACAAATGGACTAAGCGAACAGGCAAATTCGGCCTACTTCTATCTGGCGCTATAGGATCAATGACCAATACCGTCTTTGTTTTGGGAGGTATTTTCATCCTATTTGCCAACCTCTACAATGGCAATATCCAAGCGCTCTTAGCGGTTATCTTAGGTACAAATGCTATAGCAGAAATGCTGATTTCAGCTTTCTTAACACTTGCTATCGTACCAACTCTACAAAAAATCAAACTTCATTAATCTGAAAGCTTAGGTGTTTTAAAAGAAACTCACCTAGGCTTTTTTAAGTCCTAAACTTCCTTAAAATCTAGCTAAATCATTGAGTTTCAGAATTTTTCATGTTATAATGAAAGCGTTATAAAAACTATAAGGAGTTTCTTATGTCATATCAAGAAAATTATCAAAAATGGGTTGATTTCGAAGCCCTTCCAGACTACCTCCGCCAAGAATTAGAGGGTATGGATGAAAAAACAAAAGAGGATGCTTTCTATACAAACCTTGAGTTTGGTACAGCAGGTATGCGTGGTTATATCGGTGCAGGTACTAACCGCATCAACATCTACGTTGTTCGTCAAGCCACTGAAGGATTAGCAAAATTGGTAGAGAGCAAAGGCGATGAGGCTAAGAAGCGTGGTGTGGCGATCGCTTACGATTCTCGCCACTTCTCTCCAGAGTTCGCTTTTGAATCAGCCCAAGTGTTGGCAGCCCACGGCATCAAATCTTATGTCTTTGAATCACTTCGTCCAACACCAGAATTATCATTTGCCGTTCGTCATTTGAATACTTTCGCTGGTATTATGGTGACAGCAAGTCACAATCCAGCTCCGTTTAATGGTTATAAAGTGTACGGTGAAGATGGTGGACAAATGCCACCTGCTGATGCTGATGCCTTAACAGATTATATTCGTGCAATTGAAAACCCATTTACAGTTGAGCTAGCCGATTTAGAAGAAAGCAAGGCTTCTGGACTTATTGAAGTTATCGGTGAAGCTGTTGATGTCGAATACCTTAAAGAGGTTAAAGATGTCAACATTAACCAAAAATTGATTGCTGAGTTTGGACGTGATATGAAGATTGTCTATACACCACTTCATGGTACTGGTGAAATGCTAGCTCGTCGTGCCCTTGCACAAGCTGGTTTTGAATCTGTTCAAGTTGTCGAAGCACAAGCAACTCCAGATCCTGATTTCTCAACCGTTAAATCACCAAATCCTGAAAGTCAAGCTGCTTTCGCACTTGCTGAAGAACTTGGACGCCAAGTTGATGCAGACGTTCTTGTAGCTACCGACCCTGATGCTGACCGTCTTGGTGTTGAGATTCGTCAGGCTGATGGCTCTTACAAAAACCTCTCTGGTAACCAAATCGGGGCTATTATTGCGAAATACATCCTTGAAGCTCATAAAGCTGCCGGTACACTTCCTGCTAATGCTGCCCTTGCTAAGTCAATCGTATCAACTGAGTTGGTGACTAAGATTGCTGAAAGCTATGGCGCTACTATGTTCAACGTCCTAACTGGTTTCAAATTTATCGCTGAAAAAATTCAAGAATTTGAAGAAAAACACAACCACACTTATATGTTTGGTTTTGAAGAAAGTTTCGGCTACCTCATTAAACCGTTTGTACGTGATAAAGATGCTATCCAAGCTGTCTTAATTGTTGCTGAGATTGCTGCTTACTACCGCTCACGTGGTTTGACCCTAGCTGATGGTATCGATGAAATCTACAAAGAATACGGCTACTTCGCTGAGAAAACCATTTCCGTTACCCTTTCAGGTGTTGATGGTGCGGCTGAAATCAAAAAAATCATGGATAAATTTCGTGACAATGCCCCAACACAATTCAACCAAACTGACATCGCACTTCTTGAGGACTTTGAACTCCGCACTGCTACTGCCCTTGACGGAACTGTTACTGAATTAACAACTCCAGCAAGTAACGTCCTTAAATATCATTTGACAGATGGCTCATGGTTCGCTGTTCGCCCATCTGGTACAGAACCAAAAATCAAATTTTACATTGCTACAGTCGGCGAAACTCTTGCTCAGGCTGACGAAAAAATCGCAGCTATTGAAGCTGAAATCAATGCTTTTGTAAAATAAAAACGCGTAAATTCCAAACAAAAAAACTCCTAGCCCATACAGACTAGGAGTTTTTTTGTTTGGAATTCAATCAACTACCATCTATTCTACTTGTTGTGCAGTTTGCATTTGATAGTAAATACCTTTTTGTTGCATCAATTCACGATGGTTACCATGTTCAACGATATTTCCTTTATCCATGACTAAAATCAAGTCTGCTGTTTGGATCGTTGATAAACGGTGAGCTATAATGAAGCTTGTGCGACCTGTCATCAGTTTTTCAAAGGCTTCTTGAATAAGTACTTCAGTTCTTGTATCAATTGAAGAAGTTGCTTCATCTAGAATCAATAATTTAGGAAGTCTTACGAATATTCGCGAGATCGTCAACAGTTGTCGTTGACCTTGTGATAAGGAATCTCCTGCATCTGAAAGATAGGTATCATAGCCTTGAGGTAATTGACGAATAAAGAAGTCTGCATTGGCAGCTTTAGCGGCATCAACAACCTCTTCTCGACTAGCATCTGGAAATCCATAGGCGATATTATCATGAATGGTAGCTGTTTCTAGCCACGTTTCTTGTAAAACCATACCGAATTGCTGCCTTAGTTCGGCAACGGGTATCTCGTTGATGGCTTGATTATCGATAAGAATTCGTCCACCATCAAGATCGTAAAAACGCATTAACAAATTAATGAGAGTGGATTTTCCAGCACCAGTAGGCCCAACAACTGCCACTTTGGCCCCAGCAGGGATATGAAGATTCAACTGTTTAATTAAAGGTTTGTCTTTTGTATAGCCAAACATCACATTTTCAAAGTCGACCTGACCTTTAAGGTTTTTCAACTCTTTGGTTTCGAGACTTGTATCTGGAAGCTCTTCTTCTAAGATGCTATACAGTCTCTCTGCGCAGGCTGTGGCACTTTGCAATTCTGATAAGACGGCTGAGATATCATTAAAGGGTTTGGTGTATTGGTTAACATAGTTAAGAAAAGTTGTTAATTGACCAATACTGAATGCTCCATGCATAATACGGACGGCACCCACTCCAGCTAACAGAGCATAAATCAGTGAATTGACAAAACGCGTTGCTGGATTGACCGCAGATGAGTAAAAAATGGCATCTTGAGAGTGTTTAGCGTAGGTAGCATTGACCTTATTAAAAGTCTTAATCACTTGATCTTGCGCATTTAATGATTGCAAGAGACTTTCTTGGCTAATCATTTCTTCAATCAACTGCGTTTGTTCTCCCCTTGATTGCGTTTGTTGCTGATAGAGATGGTAACTTCTAGAAGCAATAAAACGTGCCAGATAGAGCGATAGAGGAGTTAGTAACAAAACTAGAACAAGCATAATGAAATCAATTTCTGCCATCGTAACGATAGTAACGACAATCGTTAAAATACCTACAAAAAATTGATTAAATACCATGATTAAGCCGTTAGAGAGTTGTTCAGTATCGGTAGTAACACGACTAACCATATCTCCAATAGAACGTCTATCAAGATAACTCAAAGGAAGGTGATGCAATCGATCAATGACTTTCATTCTCAAATCAGAAATATAGCGATAAACCAATCGATTATACAACAATGGATTAAGCGCTTGAACAATGGTATTGACCGCAATGACACAAACCATTTTCCAAATAATCGGGAGCAAACGAGCACTTGAATTCGGTAACAAAACACTATCTACTGCATTACCAATCAAAATTGGTAAGTAAACCGTTAAGCCTACTTGGATAACAGTTAGTACAAATACAGGAATAAGAATTTGTTTTTGTCTTAGCAAATCACGACTAAGTCGTCTTAAAGTGGTTTGTTGTTTCTTAGCTTTCATCAGATGACTCCCCTCTTTGTTGTGATAAGTGAATCGCTTGATAAGTAGCATTCGAGTCAAGGAGAGCCTTGTGGTTACCATAGCCAATTTGAGCACCCTTATCCAAAACTAAGATGTTGGTCATTGCTTTAAGACTATTAGTGCGTTGTGAAACCATAATTAAAGTGGTTTCACTCAACTCTTCTTGAATGGCTTGCAGCAGTCTTTTCTCAGTCAGGTAGTCTAGAGCTGAAGTTGAGTCATCAAGGATAAGAAATGGTGCGCGTTTCAAAACCGCTCTGGCAATTGTTAACCGTTGACGTTGTCCCCCTGAAAAGTTTTTCCCAAATGCCTCTACAGTTGTGTCAAGTTGCCCTTCTTTTTCCCTGATAAAGTCGCTAGCTTGGGCAATGTCTAAAGCCCACCACAATTCATCGTCGGAAACGGCTCTTTCTAAGCCCATAGTTAAGTTAGAGCGAACAGTCCCTTTAAATAGCTCTGCTTTTTGCGGAACAAGACTCACCATCTGGCGCCAATGTCTAATGGAAGACGGACTTTTGTGGTGATGGAAAATCTGAAGTTCTTGCTTATCAACCTCATAAAGATGGTCAAATAGTTGAACCAAGGTTGACTTACCAGACCCAGTACCACCGATAATACCTAGATTTTCACCCGTTTTTACAGAAAAATTCAATTTGTGGAGGGAAGAGTCTCCAGCTGTTGGATAGGTAAAAGTCAGATCACGTACTCTAATGGAAATATCGTCCGATTCTTCAACATCAAACGGCTGATCAAGATCTTCTGCCTCTTCTTCAAAGACTTGAGTTACCCGTTTTGCAGAGATAAAGCTCTGGTTTAGAGAAGTGACAAGCATGGTCATTTTTAAGAGTTCTGTCAGTATCTGTAGCAGGTAATTCGTCAAAGCGATGAGCATCCCTTGACTTAAGTGACCTTGGCTAATCAGACCATTCCCCTGCCAAATGACTAAGACCAAAGTAGTATTGACAACAAAAAATGTTAAGGGGTTAACAAAGCTAGAAATATTAGCAGCTGTAATTTGTTTCTTTGTATAGTCGTTATTGACCTGTTGAAACTGTTTAAGTTCACGTGCAACCTGATTAAAGGCTCGAATAACACGAACTCCTTGTAATTGCTCCCTTGTTTTTGTCACAATAGCATCTGTTAAAGAACGAATCCTTTGGTAATAAGGAGACAAAATCCTAGAAGTTATCGCTATGATTAGCAATAACAGAATGACCATCCCCAAAAAATTCAAGGTAAGTCTAGGACTGATACGGTAAGCCATGATAATCGAACCAAATACAATAATCGGAGCCCTTAGAAAAAGCCTTAAAAATTGATTTATCGCTGTTTGAATTTGATAGGTATCACTTGTCAAACGAGTCACTAGACTAGAGGTGGTCAAACGATCTCGTGATGCTTTAGGAAGTATCATGATTTTATTAAAAAGATCTTGATTTAATTTTCTGGTGTAACCTACTGCTGCTTTTGATGAGAAAAATTGAGCTGTTAGAGAAACAATGATACCCATGACAGATAGAGCAAAAAGCCCGCCAATCATGAGATAAAGTCTCGGATAATTAGATTTGGGAATAATATCATCAACTATTGTCGCTATGATAACAGGAACTAACAGTTCAAAACTTGCTTCTAATAATTTAAATAAGGGCCCAAGGAGTGTCTCCTTGATGTAGCCCTTAAAGTATTTTAGTAATGATGCCATATCTCTCCTTTTAAAAGACTCTCATTAGTTTAATGAGATAAAGGTTGAATTGAACCTCGCGTGAATAATAGATGTTACCTCCATTAACGTACAATTTCCCGCCACCATATAGTAAGGCGATAGGATGGTAATAGAAGTAGGTTTTCCCACTAGAATTCCCTAAACTAGGAGCAACAACATCTCTTGAGTAGCTTTCCGCCAACTCTACTGTGTTTTCTCTTCCATGATTTGCAACGAAATCGATATAGGCAGATCCAAAGTTATAGGCTTGAACGGCCGTCCATTTGTTAATCTTAGCTTGGTCTGCTAGATCTAGATTTTCAGATAAAACAGAGACACCTTGTTGAATACTGGATTGAGTATCTGAAATGGAGTTGGCAACACCACTAGAACTTTCACTGGATTGCATAACATCTAGTGAAGATCCTTTTGTCTCTGTATAAATCATCGCTAAAACCATGTCAACATTGGCTTTGGTATCGTTTGATGCCAGGGTCTTCGCCACTAATTGTTCATAGGTAAGTACCTTTTGGACATCCTGGTGAACACGATAAAGCCGAAAAACAATAGCAATAAGAATAAGAATGGCGATAAGCCTTCGTAAAAGTTTAAACATATTATTTCATTTGAATATCTTGGATATTCTTAATCAAGATAGAGTAAGTCCCATCAGAATTTTGGATAAACTCCACAGACTCTGCATCTTGATAAATATTGTTAGGAACGACAAGTTCTATGCCATTTGACAAGGAGAGTTTTTGATTCTCCAATTTCTTTATTTGTCGTGAATGATCGATATCTTTCACCTGGATTGGTTCAGGAATGGCCTCTTTGAGTTCGTCAACAAAGGTTAGACGAGCTGTCAAATTTTGGTCAAAGAGTTGATCAGCCAATTTTTCAGGTGACAACTCCTGATCCTCTTCCAAGTTTTTGAAAATAGCAGATTTCATTTTTGACTGAAATGCAAAATCATCTTGATTGAAATTATCAGCAATCTTTTGAGCTGTTTGCTCCACTAGTTTGATAGACTTTTTAACAGATTGCTCAGGCTGAACCTGTAACAGATTTTCAGAAAAATAATTTTCGAAAGAACCGTTGTGTTTAATCCGTTTTTCAATCAAATAATACTGCTTATTCACACGATTAATAAGCAAGGCTTCATCAGGAGCAGTTGCCGCTGACGGTAGAATATTTTGTGTTAATTTGATTGGAGATTGACTATCTCCTGTAATGTGCGCCAAGTTTTCTTTAAGGGCGACACGTAAAAAACCAAAGTATTCTTGCCCATCGCGATCAAACTGAGTAAAGATGAGGTCGTTTGTTTTTTGGTTCTCAGAAATCACAAACTCCTCTTTCCAGACTTCAGCAATACGGTGAGATGTCTCCATTAAATCGTCAGTGAGATAAGATACAAAGACATTCTCATCTGAAAACTGACCCCTCATAGCATCATCTGAAAAGACCTTGGTTAATTTCTTTCGAAAATACTCATCTAATTGTGGTGTCAAAGTTAGGTAATCATCAGCGTACACAATTTCTGTGTCATTTGGACTGAATTGGTGGATAATTACTCGCTTCAAATACAAATCAATCATATCAGTACAATGGGAAAGCAGTTGTTAGTGCTTTTACTTCTTGACGGACTTCGTCTAAAACAACTTCGTTGTCAGCATTCTCTAGAGCTTTAATAATCAATTCAGCAACCTTACGACTCTCGTCTACTCCGAATCCACGGGCTGTGATTGCTGCTGTTCCGATACGAATACCTGATGTTTTAAATGGTGATAGGGTCTCAAATGGGATAGAATTTTTGTTCAGTGTGATATTTACAGAATCGAGTAAGTTCTGTGCAATCTTACCATTTTCGACTACTTTAGTCACATCTACAAGGAATAAGTGGTTTTCACTTGCTCCAGAAACAACACGTAACTTATCATGTTGATTAAAAACGGAAACCATGGCTTGACAGTTATCGATGATTGATTGAGCATACTCTTTCCAAGCTGGATCAAGATTCTCTTTGAAAGCAACTGCCTTAGCAGCAATAACATGCTCAAGAGGTCCCCCTTGAAGTCCAGGGAAGACTGCTGAGTTAATTTTCTTAGCTAATGCTTCATCATTAGTCAAAACAAGTCCACCACGAGGTCCTCTGAGTGTTTTATGAGTTGTGGTTGTTGTGATGTCCGCGTACGGAACAGGACTTGGATGAAGCCCTGCTGCCACTAGCCCTGCGATGTGAGCCATATCAACCATCAATTTAGCTCCGACAGCATCAGCAATCTCACGGAATTTTGCAAAATCAATAATGTGTGAATAAGCCGACGCACCTGTTACGATCAATTTAGGTTTAACTTCCTTGGCCTGCTCTAAAATTTGGTCATAATCCAACAATTCTGTTTCTGGGTCAACATTGTAAGCAACAAAGTTGTATGTTTGACCTGAGAAGCTTACAGGTGAGCCGTGTGTCAAGTGCCCTCCAGCTGCAAGGTCGAGTCCCATAACAGTATCTCCATGCTCAATCAAAGCCATGTAAGCTGCAGCATTAGCTTGACTTCCTGAGTGTGGTTGAACGTTTGCGAATTTTGCTCCAAAGAGTTCCTTAGCACGCTCGATAGCAAGTGTCTCAACAATGTCGACACACTCTGTACCACCATAATAACGTTTTTCAGGATAACCTTCAGCGTACTTGTTTGTTAATAGAGTACCTTGAGCTGCCATCACAGCTTTTGAAACGGTATTTTCAGAAGCGATGAGCTCGATATTATTTTGCTGACGCTCTTCTTCTTTAGCGATTGCATCCCAAAGTTCTTTGTCATAAGCTTTGTAGTCTTCTTTGTCAAAAATCATAGTAAACTCCTTTGTTGAGAGAGAGGGTGTGAGACACCGGTAAAGTTAAATTAAGATTTTACTTATTGAAATTGGATTTCGGGAATAGCACGGCAAATATCTGCTTGTGTGATACTTCCCTGACGTAAAATTCTAGCTTTATCAGATGATAGGTCTAGAATAGTTGAGTCAACCCCTAAAAGGGCTTGATCGTCTCGAAAGCCAGTGACCTGACCTTCAAAGGCTTGGACTATCTCATCGAATAGCCTACCGCTATCCGTACCAGAAAGATTGGCCGACGGTCCAATAAGGGGTCCTTGAGACCTGATTAATTTTTGCGTTTCGGCATGGTTGGGAACTCTAAAACCAACGGTCTTGAGACCTGAGTTGATCCAGTTGGGAACCAGCTCATTTGCTTCTAAGATGATAGTCAACGGACCAGGTAAAAATGCTTGATACAAATCTTCCAAAAATGCCGGTTGGTGTTTAGAAAATCGGTAGATTTCTTCTAAACTAGATACATTGAGATTCATGGCCTTATCCTTTGGACGCTTTTTCAAGCGATAAACAAACTCGACGGCTTGCTCGTCCAAAGCCTTAGCAAAAAGACCATAGACAGTTTCAGTAGGCATGATAACAGCTCCGCCATTTGCCAAAATTGTCTCAAAATTAGTCATTTGAAATCACCACCATCCTATCTTTTCCCCACATATCCTTTAATATTCGGACAGAACTTTTAGGCATGTAGATCTTTGACAGTTGACGAATGCCATCTGCTTGCTTATAACCAATCTCAAAATAGAGTTTTCCTTTGCTGTTTAAATGAGAATTGGCATCTTGCAATATACGTCGATAGATAGCGAATCCATCTTCATCTGCGAAAAGGGCTAAATGAGGCTCAGAGGCTAAGACATTTATACCTACCTCGTCATGGTCAGAAAAAGCAATATATGGTGGATTTGATACAATAATATCAAATTTTTCAGAGATTGCCTCATAAACGTCTGATTGTCGAAACTCAATAGCCAGATCATTTCGCTGTGCATTATACCGAGCAAGTTCAAGCGCATCTTCTGAGATGTCTGTCGCCGTCACTTGCCAGCTATGCTGAGCTTTTGCCAAGGATAGTGCAATAGCACCGCTCCCTGTACCAATATCTAAAACAGATAGGTCTGCTCTGCTATTTTCCTGTAAAATCAAATCAACCAATTCTTCTGTTTCAGGACGTGGAATAAGAACGCGGGAATCAACTGCCAAAGATAAGTCACAAAAATAAGCACGCTTAGTAATATACTGAGCTGGTATATGCTCAGATAGTTGCTTGAAAATATCATCAATCAGCGACCGATCTTCCTGACTCACTTCTTTTCCTAGATGTAGTACAAAATCTGTTTGTGTCCAGTTTTTAAGCTCTTTAAAGACATAAGAGAGGGCTTGTCCTTCTTCTCCCAACTCTTCAAGTTGTTTCTCATACTGAGAAAAAAGCTGACCGTATCGCATTATTGGTTTAATTTTTCGAGTTTTTGAGTTTGATCATATAGGACAAGCGCATCAATGACTTCATCCATCTTACCTGATAGAATCGTATCAAGTTTTTGAAGGGTCAATCCGATGCGGTGATCAGTAACACGGTTTTGTGGGAAGTTGTAAGTACGGATACGTTCTGAACGATCACCAGTACCGATAGTCGATTTACGTTCAGCATCCTGTTCATCTTGGGCAATTTGAGCAAAGTGGTCAGCGACACGTGCACGGATAATTTTCATCGCTTTTTCACGGTTTTTCTGTTGCGTACGCTCTTCTTGCATTTCAACTTTGATACCTGTTGGGATGTGAACCATACGGACGGCGGTAGCGACCTTGTTGACGTTCTGTCCACCCGCACCAGAGGCGTGATAGATATCTACACGAAGATCTTTTTGATCAATTTCGTATTCTACCTCTTCAACTTCTGGCATAATCAGTACAGTTGCCGTTGAGGTATGAACACGGCCTTGGCTCTCAGTGACAGGAACACGTTGCACACGGTGAGCTCCAGATTCATATTTCAGTTTTGAGTAAACGGATTGACCTGACACCATGGCAACGACTTCTTTAATACCTCCGACACCATTCATAGAAGCTTCCATAACTTCAAATTTCCATCCTTGGCTCTCAGCATATTTTTGATACATCGTCAAGAGGTCCCCAGCAAAGAGTGCTGCCTCATCACCACCAGCTGCTCCACGGATTTCAAGAAGGATATTTTTGTCATCGTTTGGATCTTTTGGAAGCAATAAAATCTTCAATTTCTCTTCGTAGTCTTCCTTGGCAGCCTTAGAATCCTTTAATTCCATTTTAGCCATTTCTTCCAACTCAGCATCCCCAGCTGCGTCTTTGATCATTTCTTCTGCGTCAGCAATGTTTTGGATAATAGCCTTGTACTCACGGTATGTCGCTACTGTTTCACGAGTATTGGCTTCCTCACGCGATAGCTCCATAAAACGTTTTGTGTCAGAAACGACCGCCGGGTCGCTCAGTAATTCTCCTAGCTCTTCGTAACGGTCTTCTACTGCTTGTAATTGATCGTAGATATTCATTGTTTACCTTTCATTTTTAGTATCATTATTTAGTTAATCTCTGGATTAAAGTAATGGTTGCGACAAACTGAGATATAGGACTCATGCCCTCCAATTTGGATTTGCTCACCATCATAGACTGGTTTACCATCCTTGATACGAAGGACCATAGTTGCTTTTTTAGCGCAATATTGACAAATGGTTTTGATTTCGTCAATTTTATCTGCTAAGAGCAACAAATACTTTGATCCCTCGAATAATTCGTTTCGGAAATCATTTTTCAAACCAAATGCCATAACAGGGATTCCCAACTCATCAACGACACGAGCTAAGTCATAAACATTAGCTCTCGTTAGGAACTGAGCTTCGTCAACCAAAACACAATAAGGTTTATCAGCCAACGATGCAATATAGCCTAAAATATCAGTGTCATCAGCAATAGGATAAGCTTCTCGTCTCATTCCTATACGACTAGAAATATACCCTACCTCATCTCGATTATCAAGGGCGCTCGTCATTAGTAAGACGGGTTTTCCTTGCTCTTCATAGTTATAGGCAACCTTAAGAATTTCAATGGATTTACCTGAATTCATGGTTCCATAACGATAGTATAATTGTGCCATAATAGCCACCAATCTAATCAAACTTATTCTTACATTTTATCATAAATAATCCACTTTGGCGATAAGTGATGGTGGTCTAAAATTTTTATTTTGTCAGAATTTTCTAGATTTTTGTGTTATAATAGACTTATCTAAAAATAATGATAAGGAGCAAAAACTTATGCCATTCATCAAAATCGACCTTTTCGAAGGTCGCACAGAAGAGCAAAAAATTGAGCTTGCTCGTGAAGTTACAGATGTTGTTTCACGTATTGCAAAAGCACCAAAAGAAAACATCCATGTTTTCATTAACGATATGCCTGAAGGAACCTACTACCCTCACGGTGAAATGAAAAAGAAAGGCTAATAGCCAATCTAAAAGAGTCTGAGAGATCGGATTCTTTTATTTAAAACTCACTTGAGCATATTTCTTGACTTTTTTGAAAATACATAAAATTCTATTGACAACATTTTCAGAAAACGCTATCATTTTTATGTAGATTACTTTGGAGGTGAGGTATGTTAGTATCCCATAGCGTCAAAATGATGGGAACAACTATTGATATTGCTATTCATTCGAATAATCCTAAAAACGATATCCAAGAAGTCTGTCACTTACTGACTGTTTACAACAAGCGTTTTAGTGCAAACGATGACGATTCTGAGCTAATGATGATCAATCGTCAAGCTGGCATAGGAGCCGTCAAAGTTCATCCAGAACTCTTTGAACTTATCAAGCTCGGCAAAGAACACAGCCTAGCTGAGCCTAGCAACCTTAATATTGCTATCGGACCTTTAGTACAAAGTTGGCGAATTGGATTCGATGATGCTACTGTTCCTAGTTCAGAAACGATTTCTGAAAAACTTGCACTGACAAATCCTGAGCTGATCCAGCTAGATAGTTGTCAAAAAAGTGTTTTTCTATCCCAAAAAGGAATGAAAATCGATCTTGGAGCACTTGCGAAAGGCTATATTGCAGATCGGATTATCCAGCACCTTTCAGAAAAACAAGTGACGGCAGCTCTTATCAATCTAGGTGGTAACGTTCTGGTTCACGGTTCAAACCCTAATCGAGAGGATGGCTCTTGGTGGATTGGGATTCAAAAACCTGAAGAAAAACGAGGAACAAATGTCGGCGTTCTTGCTGTAACTAATCAGTCAGTTGTGACGTCTGGTATTTATGAAAGACATCTCCTCGTTGACGGTCAAGATTACCACCATATTTTTGATAAAAAGACAGGCTACCCTATCGAAACAGATATGGCAAGTTTAACGATTGTCTCAGATCTATCAACCGATTGTGAAATATGGACAACAAGACTTTTTGGTCTTCCTATTATCCAAGCCATGATGACTATAAACGAGATAGCGCATATCGAAGGGATTATCATCACTAAGGATAATCGTCTCATTGTCTCCGAAGGATTAAAACAACATTTTCGACTTTACTATTAATTTACTTATGAAAGAGGTATTTTCTATGAAACTTATCGGACTCGTTGGTACAAACTCAACCAAGTCAACAAACCGAGTATTGCTACAATACATTGCCAAACACTTTGCTGACAAAGTAGATATTGAATTAATCGAAATTAAGGGCTTCCCTATTTTCAATAAACCAGCCGATAAAAACGTGCCAGACATCGTTTTGGACGTCGCTGCTAAAATTGAAGAAGCTGACGGTGTCATCATCGGTACTCCTGAATACGATCACTCAATCCCTGCTGTCTTAATGAATGCTTTGGCTTGGCTTTCTTACGGCATCTTCCCATTGCTTAATAAACCTGTAATGATTACTGGAGCATCTTATGGGACACTTGGTTCATCACGTGCTCAATTGCAACTTCGTCAGATTCTGAACGCCCCTGAGTTAAAATCAAATGTTCTTCCAGACGAATTCTTACTTTCTCATTCCCTCCAGGCTTTCAATGAAAATGGTGATTTGATTGATTTAGACACCATTCAAAAATTAGATGCTATCTTTGATGATTTCCGCATCTTTGTAACAATGACTGAAAAAATGTCAAATGCCAAAGCATTGTTGCAAAAAGAAGCTGAAAACTTCGATTGGGAAACATTATAATCATTTTGTACAAGGAGAATAAATCATGAAATTTGTAGGTATTGTTGGTTCAAACGCAGATCAATCATACAACCGTATGTTATTAGAGTTTATCCGTCGCCATTTTAAACTAAAATTTGAGTTAGAGGTTTTAGAAATTAAAGATGTTCCTATGTTCAACCAAGATGAGGATCAATCTCAGTCTTTCCCAGTCCAATACCTCTATAATAAAATCACTAGAGCTGATGGTGTTATTATCGCTACTCCCGAACATAACCACACAACGACACCAGCTCTAAAGAGCACACTCGAGTGGCTATCATTTAACCTTCATCCCTTCGAAGACAAACCAGTAATGATTGTCGGGGCATCTTACTACGACCAAGGTACATCACGTGCTCAAGTGCATCTCCGTAAAATCCTGGACGCTCCAGGTGTCAACGCCTATACACTCCCAGGAAATGAATTCTTGCTTGGTAAGGCTAAAGAAGCTTTCGATGAAAATGGTAATATCAAAAATGAAGGAACAGTTGCTTTCTTAGGACAATGTCTCGACAACTTTGTTAAATATGTTGGTGTTGTCTCACAACTTAAAAAACCAAAACCAATCGCACCTGAAGACCTCGATTGCGGAAAACCTATCTCAACAACCATCACTGGTGTCGATCCTGATGATCCTGAATGGTTGGACAAAGCAGCAAAACTCGTCAATGCTGTTGAAGGAGATACTTATGTTAAACTTGATCAAGGTCTCCTAACCGTAAACCAATTAAATATGTTCTTAAACGCTATGCCATTTGAATTGACATATGCGGATGACAACAATCAATTCTTGTATTACAACAACGCCCACCAAGATCCTGAAACAATGATGGCTAAACGTGTACCATCTCAAGTTGGTAACCGTATGTCCACAGTACACGGCTCTCTACCACCTGCGCGAATGAAAAACGTTGAATGGGTAATCGGTACCCTCCGTAACGGTAACCAAGAATACGTACGTACCATTGTTCCAGGTTCCCCTGCAGAAGTAATCAACACACACAATTACCAAGCTATGTACTATCCTGACGGCTCTTACGCTGGTATCAATGAGATTGTCTTTAACTTTAAACCATGGTTGGATTGGTATCTCCAAACAACTGGTCAACGTCTTGTTGGTGGATCAGGACCATCTGCTGCTCCAGCCGGCCACGGTCACACAGATGCTAACTCTGGTGCGTCAGATGCTGGCGGTCATTCTGACAATGCTAATAGCAATACAGATGCAGACTCTGGTGCATCTTCACACTAAACTTTATTAAATAACATCCCTAAGTTCCATTTAAAAAGCTTAGGGATGTTTTACATTGTATAGTTATAAAAAAGCAAGCCCAGGAGAGCTTACTTTTTTATTAGATTAACGACGATAAGTGTAAAAATAACTTGGTCGTTCGTAAGAGTTATTTCTCAAAGCAAGGTAAGCGCGTTTTAGGCGGTATAGCGCGAGATCAATATCTCTTTGTCTTGCTGATTCATCAGACAAGATGAGATCCGCTGTCTGTAAGGCAATCAAGAATTGACGTTTCAATAAAGAACTTGCTTTTTTGTAAGTTCGAGTATTAAGCATATAGTAGCTTTCAGTTACCAAATCTTCCAAAGCACTCACTTGATTTTCTTTTCCTGATAGGTTTTGCTCAGCTTGAGTCAAGTCTGCCAAGTACTTGTCAAGTTCTGCTTGCGTAACCGTTTCAGAATTATCAAGCAGTTTTTGCGCTGCATTTAGAGCTTCTAAATAGACTCTCTGTTCTTTACTTTTTGCATTGATGAAACGTTGACTAGACTGGATACTACTTGCTTCTTTGAGGCTGTTTTCTAACTTACTAAAGTCTGTTGCTTTGCCATCAAGAGCATCATAACTCGCTTTTAACAAGGCTAAGGTAGTGTCGATTTCCTCTTGGGAAGATTTACGAGCTAAAACTGATTCTGCTTCTTCCTTAGCTTTAAGATAGGCTGTTTGAAGATTTTGACTAGCGTTAAAGTAACGAGCTTCTTGGGTTACAGTCGTTTGATTAGTTAGCTCTTGAGAAAGGCTCTCTTTTGTTATTAAGGTGAATGTTTTTTGATTTACTGTGTTAGCAACTACGCCTAACTCTAAATCTTCCAACACCTCATAGCCAGTAGGTAAAGCAACTTGAACCTTATATTTTCCAACAACGAGATTGTAACTAAATGTTCCTGGATCATAAATTGCTTCTGGAATAACCGTCTGTTTGCCATTTTCATCGATAAGGATAAGTTGGACAGCTTTTCCAAGACTTTGCGTGAACGTAATCACCGTTGTTGCTCTAACAATAGGTTGGAAATCAAAGTAAACAGTGCTGATGCTGTGTTCTTCATTGATTAACACTTTGAGCGTTTTATCTCCGACAACCGTTCCGTTTTCATCATCGAAAGATTGAAGGACGATACTGTAACTACCAAATGGTAATTCCAAAGAATTGAGGAATCCGTTATGGTAGGTTGGAGCAACCACCTCGTTACCAGTAGCATCATAAATCTTGTAAGCAATCAACTTATTGTAAGCTGACTGATTAGTAATATCTCGAGTGAAGACATTGACAATTCCTTTGCCATTTGGAAGCTTAGCCATTGCAGATACTTTTTGAACGGCACGGTTTCCAGCAAAATCAGTAACTAGATAGTAGGCATTGTCTAATGAGACATCTGTTGGGATGAGGTAAGTTCCATTTTCTGATTTTTGAACGGTCACACGGTTGTCTGATAGAGAAATCAAGCCGGTTTCTTTATCGATGGTAATATTTGTGAAGGTTCCATTATCTGTTTTGACAAGGTAGAAGACTTCCTCACTATAAATGCCTGATCCATTTTCATAGATGGCATTCGGTTTGAAGAGGGTACCATTTTCAGTAGTCGTCACAGCTGCTGTCGTGATTTGAGGGTCAGTCGTATCAATTGTTACGTCAAAGCTCATGCTTTGCTTATCAGCTCCTGGAACAGCAGAATAGTAGCTAACAACATACACATAATCGCCATCTGCTAAGCTCTTGCCGTCTTTATCTTGTCCATACCACTGAGTATTAGTGACTAGCGTTGATTTCGTACCACTTCCTTGTTCATAGGCATCTTTTTCACCACTCCCAACATAAGTTGACCAAAGAGGATTTGTTTGATTGGTGTCATCTTTAGCATAGACTGCTACTTCTAAATCTTTGTAATTTCTCAAGAAGACACCTTTAAAGGTCAAGCTATCTTGATTACCATCAGCATTAGGTGAGATTGCTAGATGTGCTTTTCCAAATCCATCTTTGTAGAGACTAAAATGTCCATCTTCGTTTTGGAAACTACCAAGAACTTTTGAGACACTTCCTGTTTGAATTCCTTGAGAATACACAATCGTGCTAGATTCCGTTACCAGACTTGTGACATCACTATCTGCTGAAAGATCGCTTTGAGCAGCGCCTTTATCATAGATTCCCTGTGCACCTTCTGAGGTTAATTGATAAATGCTATCTTCAACAACAGTTAGATTTTCAAAATCACCACGGAACCCAACGTAAGGAATCGAAACCACTTCTCCTTGATCCACTGGATCTAAGAAACGAACAAATCCTTCTAAGTAATAGCCGTTTGGCATTGCTTTTTGCAGTGCAGTCGCATAACCAGTAGCATCAATACTAATATGCACCGTCTGTGTGGAGTGTGCCTTAACCGTTACACTCTCCCCTTTAATCGTCTCTAATCCCAAAGGCAATAGAGTGATTGAACCATCTTTAGTGGCATCTGTTTGAAGTTGGGTCACATAGCTCAAGGTTTTATCTTGGTCTGTTATATTGTGAAGAGTGACATCAAACTCAAACTGATCTTTCACATCACCCAATGTCAGACTCGCATCATTGTTTAGACCAGTAACATAAAGTCCTGTTGACGTTGCAGCTGCGAGGTCAATCAAGCCAGCACCCTGCTGACGTGGTGACGTATAAGCTTTACTATTTGTATCGTAGTGTGCCTTAGCTGTACTCATCAAAAGATTTTTAATTGTTTCAGACAGCTCCTCGCCTTTTAATTCTGGATAATTTTTAGTGAGGTATTCTTTGACCAGAGCTATAGCACCTGCAACATGCGGACTGGCCATACTTGTCCCACTGTTTAGATTATAGGTATTGTCATTACCAGCAGCATAAATATCGCCACCTGGTGCAGTTAAATCAGGTTTCAAGAAACCGTCGCTTGTTAGACCCCAGCTTGAAAAATCAGAGAGCTGATTAGCTTCGTCGCTATTGATTTTACCCAGTCCTTTGTTAAAAATGAGCTGATGTTCTCCTGATAACAAGAGGTCTCCAGCATCTTTCGTAACAAATACAGATGGAATATCTAGCTCTTCTTCATCAACACTCATGCCACCACTCAAAAAGCCAGTATTGTTATTAAAGACAACAACACCAATCGCTCCTGCTGCTTTAGCATTTTTGATTTTTTCGGTAAAAGTGATTGAACCACGTTGGATCAAAGCTACCTTGCCAGTTAAGTCAGTGTCACCAATAGCTTCCTTAGTCCCCAATCCCACATAGGTGTAGTCATAGGATTTGTCAGTATCGAAGTCTACTGAGCCTTCTGTTGCAACTGATGGGAAGTTAACCTTGTTCTGACCATCTACAGTGACATATGATGAATAATAGGTAGAGTTATTAAATGAGGCAACCGAGATAACATCTTTGGTTGTCGAAGGGTTTCCTACGGTAGCAAAATCTGGATTCTTAGCCGATACTGGAGTAGCACCATAGCCAAAATTGGCTGCATTTCCGGCTGAAATTGCAACTGTTACCCCAGCTTCTTTGGCCGTTTTGATAGCATTTTTCAAAACATCTGAACTGTCAATTGTTGAGCCAGAACTAGAACCAAGGCTTAGATTGATACTGTCTGCTCCTAGCTTGACAGCATCCAAAATAGCTCTAGCATAGATTGATTCATCAGTTGTACGAAGACGATCTGAGAAAACTCTCATAAACATCAACTGAGCTTCAGGAGCTACCCCCTTGACCAACTCATTGGTCTCTTTATCAGCAACCTGAGAATTTCCAGCTGCAATCGAAGACACGTGCATCCCGTGAGAATGAGTCCCTTCTTCCTTAATATCATCGCTAGAATCATAGTAATTATAAGCGTAAATCACCTTGTTATTGTACCACTTACCGTAAGTGATACCAGCCGCTGCCATAGCTTCAGTCATAGCTTGCTGCGTTTGATACTTGGCTTTAGTGATATCAGTTAATGCCATTGTATCGTGGTCTACATCAATCCCTGAGTCAATAATAGCAACGACAGTTCCTTCACCTTTGTAGCCTTCATTCCATACTTGAGGTGCTGAAATAATGCCGTTACTTGATTCATCCAAGGGCTTAACAGCTGTTGCTGGAGCAACCTGAGCTTCTGCTACTGCTTGCGTTGTAATCTCTTGTTCAGTCGAAGGTTTTGTCTCCTTTGAAGTTGCAGTTGAGATTTCCTGATTCGAACCACTAACACTTGTGATTTCTTCAACCTCAGAAGAAACCGCTTCCTTGGTTTGAGTAGTAACATCGCTTTCTGGGCTTGTTTGTGCCTCAGTAACGCTTGCTGTAACTTCTGTAGTTTCAGCTACCGAAGTTGTCTCTTTGGCTGTTGTCGTTTCTGGAAGAACAGTCTCCTCAGCCTGTGTTTGGACCTCACTAGAAGTCACTTGGGTTTGAGCAGTTGTTGTTTCAACTGTTGTCGCTCCCAATTCATCAGCCAAAACGCCATTAGACGAGACCAAAAAAACTGCACCTAAAAGAACAGATACAGCTCCAATTTTTAATTTACGGATAGAAAATGTTTGCTTACTTGTCATCCTAAACCTCCTCTTTTTCACACAATCTATTGTGTCTAAATTCATTTTAATACATATTGTCAGAATATTCAAGTAGTTCCATTGAAACATTTATGTTTTTGTAAACAAAAGAAGTAAAAAAGCCCCACAAACTTTATTGTGGGACTTTTTACAAATTATTTGTCATCAGAAATGGTTGATTTCTCAGAATCTTTACCGTTGAATAACAGGTTAAGGAAAACTGATGAGAGCGTTGCAATTACAATTCCATTTGTTAAAAACATTTGAACAGTATCTGGTAAGCTGGCGAAAAGATTTGTTCCATTGAAACCAAGTCCTGCTGCGATTGATACCGCCGCGATAACCAAGTTATACTCATTGTTTTTGAAGTCAACGCGACTAAGAATCTGCATCCCTTGAACAGTCACCATACCAAATAGAACGAGCATAGCGCCACCTAAAACAGGATCTGGAATCATTTGAGCAAGGGCTCCAAATTTAGGAATTAAACCAATGACGACAAGGAAAGCTGCCGCATAGTAAATCGGACGGCGAGTCTTGATACCTGAGATTTGAACAAGACCGACGTTTTGTGAGAATCCAGTATATGGGAAAGTGTTGAAAAGACCACCAAGTAGCACTGCCAACCCTTCAGAACGATAACCGTTTCGCAAACGCTTTTCAGACAGTTGGTCACCAGTTAAGTCTGAAAGCGCTAAGTAAACACCGGTTGATTCAACCATTGAAACCGTTGCAATAATACACATCATAAGAATAGATGTGATTTCAAACTTAGGCATACCAAAGTAGAATGGCATTGGCACATGGATCCATGATGCTTGGACAACTGGAGTAACATCGACTTGCCCCATAAACGCAGCGATAATTGTTCCACCAATAAGTCCAATAAGAATGGCGATTGATTTGATAAAGCCTTTTGTCAATTTTTGAATCAAAAGGATAATTGCGACAGTTAGCAGAGAAAGAATCATACTTTGGAGGCTAGGTTTATCAACATTTCCTCCCATATTTCCCATAGCTACTGAGACCAGAGTTAAACCGATAGTCGTGATAACTGATCCAGTTACAATCGGCGGAAAGAAACGAGCAATTTTTGAAAAGACACCCGCAACAAGTACAACATAGATACCTGAGACGATCAAGGCACCAAACATAGCCCCTGAACCTTGTGTTTGCCCAATGATTGATAGCGGAGCTACTGATTGGAAGGCACAGCCCAAAACAACAGGCAAACCGATACCTGTCTGCTTAGTCACTTTCAATTGCAAGAAAGTAGCGACCCCACACATAAAGATGTCAGTAGCGATTAGATAAGTTAATTGCTCAGATGAGTAACCAAGAGCACCAGCAATCATAATCGGAACAAGAATTGATCCCGCATACATCGATAGAACATGCTGCAAACCAAGAACAGCCGACTGTGAATGTGAATGTTGTTTTTCCATTTTATGCATCTGCCTCCGCAAAATTTAAACTTCCATTTTCAAAACTAGCAATACGTGCCAATGAAGTGACTTTGACTCCTTGGTCTAGCAATAATTGACGACCTGATTGGAATGATTTCTCAATCACAATACCAACACCTTCAACTTTTGCTCCAGCTTGGTTGATAATATCAATCAAACCTTTAGCAGCCTGCCCATTTGCCAAAAAATCATCAACAATTAGCACTTTATCATCTGGGCTTAAAAATTTGCCGGCGATTGATACTGTTGAAGTGACTTGTTTGGTGAACGAATACACTTCTGCTGTCAAAATACCTTCTGTCATTGTGATGTTTTTATGCTTCTTAGCGAAAATCATAGGAACATCCAGAGCTTCTGCAACATAGACTGCTGGTGCAATCCCTGATGCCTCAATTGTAACAACTTTTGTAATCCCAGCAGTTTGATAAGCAGACGCAAGAACTTTACCAATTTCTTTCATCAATTGGTAGTCCACTTGATGCGTTAAGAAAGAATCAACTTTTAGAATATCTTCTCCTAAAATATTGCCATCTTTAAGAATACGTTCT
The DNA here is from genome assembly GCF_016908655.1 of Streptococcus saliviloxodontae. Lineage (GTDB taxonomy): Bacteria > Bacillota > Bacilli > Lactobacillales > Streptococcaceae > Streptococcus > Streptococcus saliviloxodontae. The sequence goes on along the minus strand of NZ_JAFBEI010000016.1, from coordinate 21,770 downwards.
TCTAATAATTTCATAATTATCCTCTTTTTATTTTAAAAAAACAAAAAAGCTTGCTGCAAGACACCTCTTCCACCTAGAGATATCTTGCTAGGTTATACAACCAGCAAGCTTGATTAAGCCTACTTATTGTCAGACATTAACGGTGTCTGGTAGAGCTCTGCGCCATATTCGCAGATTAAATAAGTAATTTTTGATGATACTATCCATTCTAACACAATATCTTAACTTCGTAAATGTTCTTTTTAAGAAATACTGTCTCCATTCCAAATAGAGTTTTTTACGACAACATAATCGACATGACATAAACTAACTAGGTCTCTTCCACCAGCGTAGGAAATAGAAGACTGTAAATCTTCTTGCATCTCTTGTAAGGTATCTTCAAGATGTCCTTTAGCTGGGATGAGGATTTTTTTACCTTCGACATTTTTGTGTTCGCCTTTTTGATATTCTGAAGCTGAACCATAGTATTCTTTAAAAGCTTCTCCTTCTACCATAACGGTTTTTCCAGGACTTTCAATATGACCTGCAAAGAGAGAACCTATCATAACCATACTTGCTCCAAAGCGAATTGATTTTGCAATGTCTCCATGAGTGCGAATGCCCCCATCGGCAATAATAGGTTTACGAGCAGCTTTGGCACACCAACGCAAGGCTGCTAATTGCCAACCGCCTGTACCAAAACCAGTTTTAACCTTTGTGATACAAACCTTTCCAGGACCAATACCAACTTTAGTAGCATCGGCACCTGCATTTTCTAACTCACGAACTGCTTCAGGAGTCCCGACATTTCCTGCGATAACAAAAGTCTCTGGCAGTTCTTTTTTGATGTGTTTGATCATACTAATCACACTTTCAGCGTGACCATGAGCAATATCAATCGTTATAAATTCAGGAACATTATCTTTCAAGGATGAAACAAAATCATACTCATAATCTTTAACACCTACTGAAATAGATGCAATCAAGTCTTGATTATGCATTCTCTTGATAAAATCTAGTCTCCCTTCTTCGTCAAAACGATGCATGATGTAGAAGTAGCCCTCTTTTGCCAATTGCTCCGCGACCTCTTCATCAATAATTGTTTGCATGTTAGCTGGAATCACTGGAAGTTTGAACGTGTAGCGACCAAGCCTTACACTAGTGTCAGCTTCTTTACGACTAGATATGATACACTTATTCGGAATCAACTGAATATCCTCATAATCAAATACAGGGATGTCATTAAACATAAAAAACCTCTTTCTCAGCTAGCATAGCCCAAAAAAGAGGAATTTCCTTATTGTTTATGAGGTCATTCATTTGGAGCTATAGACTAGCTGTTTAAATAATGACCTTCCTATAACTCTTCTAGGATTAAAAGAGCATCGCTAGGTGATTTTTCACCTTTCCATACTTATTTTACTAGAAAATATCGTTATTTGTCAAATTATAGTATTTTTCTGCCTTAAACGTTCGGATTTTGATGGTTTTTGTCATCTAGCATCATTTCGTAAAGTCCAAGACCTTGCGTCCTTGAATCAGACCTTTTTCCATCTCATCAAAGACTGCAACCGCTGTTTCAACGGGAACTGTTTCGACTACAGGGACTACCAAACCTTCTGCTCCAAATGCAAATGCTTCAGCCAAATCTTTACGCGTTCCAACAAGTGATCCGACAACTCGAATACCATCTAGTACCGTTTTGACGATTGAGAGTTCCATGTACTCTGATGGAAGGCCAACAGCCACTACCGTACCACCTGCACGTACACTGTCGATAGCTTGGTTAAAAGCTACCTTAGAGACAGCTGTTACAACTACTCCATGGGCTCCTCCAGTCTGCTCTTGGATATAGGCCGCAACATCAGCAACTTCTCTACCATTTACCACAAGATCAGCACCTACTTCTTTAGCTAAGTCAAGCTTATCTTGATTGATATCAACAGCTACCACATGTGCGTTAAATACTTTTTTAGCGTACTGAACAGCTAAGTTACCTAGACCACCTGCTCCATAGATGGCAATCCATTGACCTGGTGCCGCACCTGCTTCTTTGATAGCTTTATAGGTGGTTACACCTGCGCAAGTGATAGATGATGCTTGTGCAGGATCTAGACCATCCGGAACTTTAACAGCATAGTCAGCTGTCACAAGAGCATAATCACTCATTCCGCCATCAACATTGTAACCAGCGTTTTTTACCGAACGGCAAAGCGTTTCACGACCTGTTGTGCAGTACTCACAGTGACCACAACCTTCAAAAAACCAAGCAATTGAAACACGATCTCCTCTTTTCAAAGTTTCAACACCTGCTCCAACTTCTTCAACAAGACCAATTCCCTCATGACCTAGGATACGTCCCGGAACTTGACCAAAATCACCATGGGCTACATGCAAATCAGTATGGCAAACGCCACAGTACTCTACTTTTACCAAAGCTTGACCGTAACCGACTACTGGACGGTCGTGCTCTACAATTTCTACACCTGTACTTTCTTGATTAACAACAACTGCTCTCATACTTAGGGCCTCCTAGAATAGTTTGTGATATTTTTTACAATTTTATTTTATCACTTTTTATAAGGATGTCAACGCTTACATTAGATTCGAGTGGACTTATTTGAAGTTTCTTCACTTAAAAATAGTATCCTAACAAAGTCCGAAATGGTTGAAAGCCTTAAAAAGACCATCTTTTTCGACATCATCTGTCACAAAGTCAGCCATCGCTAGAATTTCTGGTCCACCATTGCCCATAGCTACCCCTTTTTGGCAATAATCAAGCATAGGGATATCAATCTTAGCATCACCAAAAGCTATGGTCTGACTGCGATCAACCTGGAGTTTCTCCAGTAAGACATCAATAGCATGTGCTTTATTGATATCTTTCACACCTAAATCTCCAAATAAAGCCGTTTCACCACGTCCACCCCAAGTGTGTGCTTCTAGATTTGGAAATTCCTCAATAGAATCCAAATGATCCTGATAAGATGATAGGATAAAACTAACCTTATTAAGATCATCACGATAGAGCTCCCCATCAAAAACCATGCCATGCATCAAATCTTCGACTTCCAGGTTAGCCACATCTTGGTCGCTCATCCCCTTTTGGCGAGCATATTGTCTAAGTACTGGACGAGCTTGTTCTCTAAAGTCCTCGGAAGCAAATAGCCCGTTATTTGATTCCAAGTAAAACTCTAAACCACGTGAGTGGCACCAGTCCACGATATGCTTGGCATCTTCTTTTGAAATCAACTGGTGCATAAGAACTTCTTCATGACATTCAACATAAGAACCATTGCCGCCTATCATTCCATCAATACCGATATCCCAAATCTCTTGCTGTATTTCTGCACGACTTCGACCAGTACAAACAAAAACGAGGTGCCCATTTTCTCTAGCTTTTCGAATGGCTGTTACAGCTGATTCAGGAATACGATTATGGTAGTCTACCAAAGTTCCATCAACGTCTAAAAAAATGATATGTTGTGTCATAATGTAATCTCCTTATCTACTTTTAGTCTACCCTTATCCCTCTGAAAAAGATAACACTTTAATAGGGTATTCCGATACTATTCAACGAAAGCTATCTGCTTTGCTATTTTTCTAAAAAAAGGATATGATAACACAATGAAAGAAATTATGAATCACCTCCCTTATAAATTAGCTTACTATGATGCTCAGGGTAAGCTTGTCTTTGATAATGGCGGTACAGACGGTACCTTTTTCCGAGAGATAGAGCCTGAAGACCTCCCAGAGTGGATTTGCCAAGAGTTGCGTCTCTCAGAGACTGGTAGTCTACAACTACAGCTACCATCTGATGCCTTTGATAAGATTCTCTTTGCACATTACCAAGTTGCACGGCAGGACGATGGAACAATCATCGGATTTTCTGAAACTATTTTTGACTTCAGAGAAGCTCTTTCTAGCTACCTAAACGAAACAGGGCAAGCCATCGTCGGTTGGTCAGATGTTACCTCTGGAGCCTCTATCAAAAATGACCTTTTCGATGATATGTAAAAAAGACCTTTCGGTCTTTTTTGTTATATATTACGCCTTACTATCTAATGCTTGCGCTGCTGTAATGATAGCAAGTTTATATACGTCATCGGCAGAGCAACCACGAGAAAGATCGTTCACTGGCATATTAAGACCTTGAAGAACAGGACCAATAGCATCGAACATTCCCAAGCGTTGAGCAATCTTGTAACCGATATTACCTGATTGAAGGTCTGGGAAAATAAATGTATTAGCTTGTCCTGCAACTGGGCTACCTGGTGCTTTGATTGCTGCCGTTTTCTCAACAAATGCAGCATCAAATTGAAGTTCTCCATCAAGAGCTAAATCTGGCGCCAACTCTTTTGCAATTTTAGTAGCTTCTTGCACTTTTTCAACTTGAGGTGCTTTGGCACTTCCCATTGTTGAAAAGCTAAGCATAGCAATCTTAGGATCAATATCAAAGATTTTTGCAGTATCTGCAGTATTGACAGCAATCTCTGCTAATTCTTGAGCATTTGGATCGATATTAATAGCACAATCAGCAAATAAGAAACGCTCACCAGTATTCTCACGGTTCATAAGGAAAACACCTGATGTACGAGAGATTCCTGGTTTTGTCTTAATGATTTGAAGTGCTGGACGTACTGTGTCAGCAGTTGAATGAATAGCTCCTGATACCATGCCGTCTGCCAAACCTTGCTTAACAAGCATTACGCCAAAGTAATTGACGTCTCGTAATAATTTATCAGCGTCTTCGATGCTAGCCTTACCCTTACGCAATTCAACAAATTCTGTTTTCATTTGCTCAAAATCAGGATAATCATTTGGGTTGATGATTGTCAAATCTGGATTTGTAAAACCAAACTGATCCAAAAGTGCAGTAACATCAGCTGGATTTCCTAGAATGATTGGTTCTACCAAACCTTCAAATTTTAAACGAGCTGCTGCACGAACCACGCGCTCATCGTCTCCTTCTGGAAAGACAATTTTCACACTTTGTCCAACAACTTTTTCTCTCAAACTACCAAATAAAGAACGTACTCCCATTTGTATAACCTTCTATCTATTTTTTTGTAAATATATGATAACGTTTTCAAAGTCATCTGTCAAGCCATTTTCAAAAATCAACTCTTTTTTTAGATAAGGATCTGTAAAACGCAAATAATGGCAATGCAAAGCCTGCCTTTCAATCCCGCAATCCATACGACCGCCGTATAAATCGTCTCCTAATAAAGGAAAGCCAATATGCGCAAAATGCACACGAATCTGATGCGTTCGACCTGTATGAAGGCGAATATCCACCAAGTGCACATCACCAAAGGACTCCACGATACGATAGCTGGTGTGGGCGTACTTCCCAGATTTATGGACACGTCTTGTGATCATACTGTCTTCATCACGCGCAATCGGAGCAATGATCTCTCCTTCTGGCTCCAAGATTCCAGAACCAGACACCAAAGCATAATAACGCTTTTCGATTGCCTTTGCTTGCAACTGCTTGTCCAATCTAGCATGAGCGTATCCATGTTTGGCAAATAGCATTAAACCACTAGTATCTTTGTCCAGTCGAGTAACGATGTGAACCTGCTTATTGGGATAGTGGTTTTCTAGATAATAGTGTTTCACAAAGTTAGCGATTGTATTTGAGTGAAGGACACTTGGGATACTTGCAAAACCAAAAGGTTTATTGATTACCATAAAATGATCATCTTCATGGACAATATCCAAGTCGTGAGCAACAGGTTTTAGCGTTTCATGAGACTCTTCGTCTGGAATATCAATGGCTACCACATCACCAACGTCTAGGAGATAAATAGCATTTTGCTCCCGACCATTAACCCAAATATTACCACCTTTAAACTTAACCTTGGCTAGCAAAGCTTTTGAGACATCATGCCCTTTTAAGAAAGTTTTGACCTTGCATCGTCTATCTGCAACAAATTCAAATCTCATGAATCAAACTCCCCAATAAAAGCATCTTTGACACGTTCCCAAAAACTAGTGTGAAAGGGTGTTGCGACAAAGCTAATTTTTTTACTGTCTAGCCAATACTCCACCTTGACAACATTTTTATGAGAGAAGGTTTTATTATCAACAGATAAGGTATAGGTCCCTAAACGTTTAGGAACGATCTCAATAGCTTCTTCCTTAGGAATGATGACAGATGATCCCAGTGTACGATAGACACGATTGTTCAAACTTGAAATCTCTGTTAACTGCAAGGCTTCAATGGTTGGATGAAGAACAGCTCCCCCTAAAGATTTGTTGTAAGCGGTAGAACCTGTTGGGGTTGATACCGATATCCCGTCTCCTCTAAATCGTTCAAATTTAACACCGTTAATAAAAACATCTGCTACCATCGTTTTTTCGATACGCTTTATCGTTGATTCGTTAAGAGCTCTGCTTTCAATCACACGACCGTCTTGTAGGGTCATTTTGATACGAAGAACAGGATAGGAGATTTTCTCACCTTTATCTCGTCTCAAGTCATCCAATAGTTTATCGACTTCAAAATCACGATAGTCAGTATAAAAGCCTAGATGCCCTGTATGGATACCAACGAAGCGCACCTTATCTAAATCTTTTTCATACATATGGAAAGCGGATAAGAGCATACCGTCTCCACCGATAGAAATCACGATATCTGGATTATGTTTGCTTAAATAAAAGTCTTTATCATCACGCAGTGCAGCAAAAAGCTTTGAAGCCACTCGCTTACTCTGATATTTACCATTTGCGATAATGGCGACTCGTTTCGCCTTACCTGAATAATTCATCTGTGTCATCACTATTTCCTACACCATCATTTAAAGTTCTACTTACAGGGTCAAACAAAAGCTGTGCCTCCTGTATATCTTTTTTTATTTTACGCATCTCTTCATCAAGCTCTAAGGCAATCTTAGCGGTTGTTTCCAAACGTTGCTTGATTTCCGATGGGAACTCACCTTTGTATTTATAGTTTAAGGAGTGTTCAATCGTTGCCCAGAAGTTCATCGCCAAAGTTCTAATCTGAATTTCTGCCAAGATTGTCTTTTGACCATCAATTGTGTCAACGGGATATTCGATAACAACATGATAGGAACGATAACCGCTCGCTTTCATGTTGCGGATGTAATCACGCTCATAAACAATCATCATATCTTGACGATGTCTCAGAAGCTCTAACACATCATCAACGTCATCAACAAACTGAACCATGATACGCAAGCCTGCAATATCTTGTAAATCTTGGGCAACATTTTCTTCTTTGATACCACGAAGCGCCATCTTTTCTAGAATACTCTCTACAGATTTTACGCGACCTGTCACAAACTCAATCGGCGAGTGACGATTTTGCTTACGAAATTGTTTACGAATACCTCGTAGCTTAATCTTTAATTCACCAACTGCTTGAATGTAGGGATCTAAAAACTCTTCCCACTCTACTGTCACTCAGACTCCTTTTCTATTTGCTCTGCTATTTGACCTGGAAACAGGCTAAGCCTTGTCAAATACTAGAGTTTTTTATAAAATTAACTTAATGATAATTATATCACATTCAGGACCACAAAGGAAAAAAATATGAACCACTTAGAAATTGAGTATAAAACCATGCTAACCAAGGCAGAGTTTAACCATTTACAGGCCTTGTTGATGCATGTCCCAGCCATTACTCAAACCAACTACTATTTCGATACAGATGCAAGCGATATGCGAAACAACCGCTTGTCACTTCGTATCCGTACGTTCGAAAAAAGTGCCGAGATGACCTTAAAAATCCCAAAAGCTGTAGGAACGCTCGAACATAACCTTCCCCTAACTAGAGATGAAGCGCGTCATATCATCGAAACCGGTGAGTTTCCAACCAATGCTATTACAGACCTCATCTGTCAACATGGCGTCGCTTTAGAACATCTCCACACCTTGGGTCACCTGACAACAGTTCGTCGCGAATGTCAAACACCTATCGGTCTTATGGCACTAGATAGAAACCAATACGCTGGTCGCATTGACTATGAACTCGAACTTGAGGTCGAAGATGCCGAGCAAGGAAAACAAGATTTTGAAGCCTATCTCAAAGACAACAACATCAACTTTAAATACGCCAAAAGTAAAGTTGCTCGCTTCTGTGCAACGCTCAAAAAAGAAGAGGATTGATGATAGCACATTGCTTACCTTTCTCTGATAGTTCATACCATCATACGCTATTTTAAGAGAATACAGCATCAATTGCTGAAATATTCTCTTTTTTTTGTTAGAATATAAAGTAACATAGAAAAAAGGAGCCATCATTTTAAAATGGTAAATCAATCTGCAAACCCTCAACTAAAACTCTTTTCATTGACTTCCAACACTGCTATTGCTGAAAAAATCGCAAAAGCAGCTGGTGTTCCACTTGGAAAATTGTCATCACGTCAATTCTCTGATGGAGAAATCATGATCAATATCGAAGAGAGTGTTCGTGGTGATGATATTTACATCGTCCAATCAACAAGTTTTCCTGTTAATGATCACCTTTGGGAACTTCTTATCATGGTTGATGCTTGCAAACGCGCTAGTGCTAACTCTGTCAATGTTGTTATCCCTTACTTTGGTTACTCACGTCAGGATCGTATCGCTTCGTCACGTGAGCCAATCACAGCGAAGCTTGTTGCTAACATGTTAGTTAAAGCAGGTGTTGATCGCGTCCTTGTCCTCGATCTTCATGCTGTACAGGTACAAGGTTTCTTTGATATCCCAGTGGACAACCTCTTTACAATGCCTCTTTTTGCTAAACATTATATCGATCTTGGTTTGACTGGTGAGGACGTCGTGGTCGTTAGCCCTAAAAACTCTGGTGTGAAACGCGCTCGTAGCTTGGCTGAATACCTCGATGCCCCTATTGCTATTATCGATTACTCAGAAGATGATAGCCATCGTGAGCAAGGTTATATTATCGGTGATGTCAAGGGCAAGAAAGCAATCTTGGTCGATGATATCCTAAATACTGGTAAAACATTCGCAGAGGCTGCTAAAATCGTTGAGCGTGACGGTGCAACAGAAATCTATGCCGTCGCTAGTCATGGTCTCTTTGCAGGTGGCGCAGCTGAAGTTCTCAAAATGGCTCCAATTAAGGAGATCGTCGTTACAGATTCAGTATGTACAACTGCGCCAAAACCGGATAACGTCAAATATCTTTCAGCTAGCGAACTAATCGCGGAAGCTATTATCCGTATCTACGAACGTCAACCACTTAGCCCATTGTTCACTTATTCAGAAGACTAGGAGTAAGGCTGTGATTTATCTCGATAACGCAGCAACAAGCCCTTTGACCCCAAAAGCAATGGACGCCATGACACAAGTCATGACGTCTCATTTAGCTAATCCGTCCAGTATACATGCCTATGGACGCAAAGCGGCTCAACAATTACGTTTGGACCGACAACTTGTTGCGAATCTTTTTCAAACAGACCCCAATAGGATTGTTTTTACCTCTGGTGGCACTGAAAGTAACAACTCTGCGATTAAGGGATATGCTCTTCGCCACCAAGATAAAGGCAAACACATCATTACTAGCCAGATAGAACACCACGCTGTCCTCCATGTCATGGCTTTTCTTGAGCAACGTTTTGGATTTGAAGTTACTTATCTCAAGCCTCAAAATGGTACCATCACTATCCAACAAGTCAAAGAAGCACTTCGTGAAGATACTATTCTTGTATCGCTGATGTATGCTAACAATGAGACGGGTGCTCTACTACCAATTTCTGAAATCGGAAACCTGCTAGCTAACCATCAAGCAGCCTTTCACGTTGACGCAGTACAGGCGGTTGGTAAGTTAAAGATTGCTCCTCAAGAACTTGGTATTGATCTTCTGTCAGCGTCTGCTCACAAATTTCATGGTCCCAAAGGTGTCGGTATCCTCTATCAAGCACCGCATATTCTTCTTGACAGCTTGCTCCATGGTGGTGATCAGGAAGAAAAACGCCGTGCTAGTACAGAAAATCTTATCGGTATCGCTGGAATGGCAGCTGCTTTAGAAGAAGCTTATCAGAATTGCGATAAGAACTATCACTACATCAAAGAGCTTCGTGAGCACTTCTTTAACGCGTTAGAAGGTATCAGCTACTACTCCAATTCAGCTGAAGTATTCTTGCCTCATATCATCAACATTGGTTTTCCTGGGGCTAACAACGGTATCTTACTGACACGATTGGATTTAGCAGGTTTTGCTATTTCAACAGGTTCGGCTTGTACTGCTGGAACTGTTGAACCTAGCCATGTCTTGCAAGCAATTTACGGTGAAGACTCACCTCGCTTGCAAGAGTCTATTCGCATTAGCTTATCCGAATTCAATACAAAAGAGGAGCTGTCACAGCTAGCTCAGGAACTACGTCATATTTTAGGAGATTAAGATGGCTTTTGAAAAAACAGTAACCCTAACCGACTGTGCTTTTAGCTATACTATTAGCCCAAATGTCAAAAAATACACACTACGTGATAATACCTTCTTTCAAAGTAAGGTTGGTAACTACGAACTCACTCGACTATTAGAATGGGTGCCTAATTCAGGCGATGGCTTCAACTTGAAGATCATCATCAACAAAGACTTGACTGGCTTCAAATTAAATATCACCGACAAATCTGGACTTCGTCTCATCAATATCTTTAAATCCGAAGATAATAAAATTCTACAGGATAAATTTTACTTTTTGATGGATAGTCTAGTAGAACGTGATATTTTTGAAAAGAATCCCAAAAACTAATACATGCTATCTATAAAAAATATCTATCTCCTGATAGGTATTTTTTATCACCTCTACTAGCAAATTTGTTGCACAATTCACAAAGTTTATTTACAATAAGACTATACTATTTTATTAAGGAGACGATATTATGGCTTTTGATAAATCTATTCCGAACGCTACCGCTAAGCGGCTGTCATTATACTATCGTATCTTTAAACGATTTAATGCAGATAATATTGAAAAGGCTAGCTCTAAAGAAATCGCAGATGCTATCGGTGTTGACTCTGCTACTGTACGTCGTGATTTTTCATACTTTGGAGAACTGGGGCGTCGTGGCTTTGGTTACGACGTGAAAAAACTGATGAATTTTTTCGCCGATATTTTAAATGATCACTCAATCACTAACGTGCTATTAGTTGGTGCTGGTAATCTCGGACGTGCCCTTCTACACTATCGCTTCCACGATCGCAATAAGATGCAGATTGCTATGGCTTTTGATACTGATGATAATGAGCTTGTCGGTACAAAAACCGCTGACGATATTCCTATTTACGGTATTTCAAGCATTAAAGAACATCTGAAACAGTCTGAAATTGAAACGGCTATCCTTACTGTACCAAGTACAAAAGCTCAAGAGGTTACTGATATTCTTGTTGATGCTGGTATCAAAGGGATACTATCATTTTCACCTGTCCATCTATCTGTGCCTAAGGGTGTCGTGGTGCAGTATGTTGATTTAACCAGTGAACTTCAGACACTACTTTATTTCATGAATCAAGATTAAGGAGACTGTATGCCCAAACCTATTATTGGTATTACTGCTAACCAGCGTCCAAATCCCGCTCATGACGATATCATGTGGTCCTACGCACCTACAGGATTTGTCCAAGGGGTGATTGAAGCCGGGGGAATCCCCCTTATTTTACCTATCGGTGATAATGAAACGGCCAAACGTTATGTCTCAATGGTGGATAAAATCATCCTAATTGGTGGTCAAAACGTGGATCCAGAATATTACGGCGAAGAAAATCAAGCTTCCGAAGATGACTTCTTTAAAGAGAGAGACATCTACGAACTTGCCATTATCGCAGAAGCCGTTAAACAAAAGAAATCAATATTCTCTGTTTGTAGAGGAACTCAGTTGATGAACGTCGCACTCGGTGGTAGCTTACACCAAGATATCGAAAATCACTGGCAAGACCATCCTTCTGATTATCTAGCCCATGAAATGGTTGTCGATCCAGAAAGTAAATTAGCCGATATTTATGGAACGAAAACAGCAGTTAATTCATTCCATCACCAAAGTATAAACCATCTTGCAAGTGACCTTAAAATTATTGCGCGTGATCCAGAAGATGGTACCGTTGAAGCTGTTGAATCAACTAATCCCAATATGCGATTTTTAGGTGTGCAATGGCACCCTGAACTATTACACGAATCTCGCCAAGAAGATCTCGACTTGTTCAAGTATGTGGTCAATGAGTTATAACAAATCGTTTTCTTCTCGAAAACTATAATAGGCTTTTTTACCAACGATGATGTGATCGAGGCAAATAATGCCGATGGCTTCACATGATCGTTTTATTTTTTCAGTGAATTGCCTATCGTTCTCGCTCGGCTGGACAGCTCCTGAAGGATGGTTGTGAACCACAATGAGCGATGTTGCCATGTTACGACAGGCATAGTGTAAAATTTCTCTCGGCTCTGCTATTGATCGTCTGACACTACCGATAAAAATCGTTCGTTGTTCAATAATACGATTTTGAGTGTCTAAATAGAGGGCTACCAAGTGCTCTTGTTGTAGTTCCCCTAATTCTCTCATCATTTTTTGAGCGACTTTTTCACTTGATAAGATACGTTCAGTAGAGCTTTCCTCAGATTCTCTGATTCGTTTTGAAAATTCAAGCATTGCCTTAATTTCAATAGATTTTACCTCGCCGATACCTGAAATCTTTCGTAGCTCTTGTAGCGATAGTCTACCAAATTCAGATAAGCTATCGAGACCATCTAGAATTTTGGTTGACAAATGAAGAACAGATTCCTTGCGTGTGCCTGTTCTTAGTAAAATGGCTAGTAACTCCTGGTTGCTCAGATTTTCAGCTCCTCTGTCAACAAGTCGTTCACGAGGTTTCAGAGCCTCTTTCTTAGATTCTATTTGATACATATCACTACCTACCTCCACTTAACTATTCGTCATTTTTTCATGATATGAAAGGAAAATTATGCCAACAGGAATAATCATTAACACCCTCGCTATTGCTTTAGGAGGGATTTTAGGAACACTTTTTGGAAATAAGCTATCTGATGACTTTAAATCGCAACTCAATATGATTTTTGGTCTTAGTTCAATGGGAATGGGGATTGCTTCCTTGATTCAAATGGCTAATATGCCGGCTGTGATTTTTTCTGTTGTCATCGGGACTGCTGTCGGTCTGGCTAGTCATTTTGGGTTATTTATTGAGCATGGTGCAGGTGCCATGTCTCGTATTTTCAAGAGCCAGACGAGTAGCCTTTCTGAAAAAGAATTTATGCTGACACTTATTACTGTGATTGTTCTCTTTTGTGCGAGCGGTACTGGGATTTATGGTAGTTTGGTCAATGGAATGACAGGGGATAGCTCAATTCTGATTTCAAAGTCTATCCTAGACCTCTTTACTGCAGCAATCTTCGCCTGTAGTCTAGGATTGGTTGTCTCTGCTATTGCTGTTCCACAATTCATTATTTTTATGGGGCTTTTCTTTCTTGCCCATGTCATCATGCCTTACACCACTCCTGATATGATCAATGATTTCCGTGCCTGCGGTGGTTTTCTCATGATTGCAACAGGTTTCCGAATTCTAGGCGTTAAAATGTTTCCAACTGCAGATATGATTCCTGCCATGATCATCGTTATGCCTATCAGTTGGATTTGGACAAATCTCATTTTGCCCTTCTTATAACATCAATAAAAAGACTTCATTTCATGAGCAATTGAAATGAAGTCTTTTATTTATTCTTCCGTTAGATGATTTCTCTTATAAACATCATCTTTTATGATTTGATAAATCGTTGCAGCAAGTGGTACCGCAATTAACATCCCTAGAATACCATATAGGGCTCCACCGACAGTGATTGCTAACAGCACCCACATTCCAGGTAAGCCAATAGATCCACCGACAACACGAGGGTAGATCAAGTTCCCTTCAAACTGTTGCAAAACAACCATAAAGACTACAAACCATAGACCAGTTGTAATTGACTGGGTCGCAATCAGTATAAAACCGACCGTAGTTCCTATGTAGGCACCTATAACTGGAAGCAACGCCGTAAAGGCAACTAAGACCCCTACAGTTGCAGCATAAGGAAAGTGAAAAATGGTCATTCCTACCGCTGTCAAACTTCCCAAAATAATTGCTTCTAAGGTCTGACCTACAAAAAAACTATGGAATCGCTTGTTCGTAATCTCAACAATATAATGAATAGTTTTTGAAAAGCGACCTGTGTAAGTGTCTATCAGTAAGCTTGCTTGTCTGATGAGTTTTTCTTTGTTTGCTAATACATAAATCGAAAAGATCAAACTGATCAGCAAATTGAGCAAGGTTGATGCAATTGATGTTACTGATGTTAGAATATTTGACAAGACAGAGACAACTTGTGATAAAATTTGGCGGCTATAACTTGAAAGCATGCCTGCAATATCAGAGCTCAATCCAAAATAATTAAGGATTTTTGCAACTGTCTCATTGTCATTTAACTCATTGATCCAATTCATAACAACTGATGTATCAATCTTGGTCAAGGAACTAATACTTGTGATCAAATCTGGCAATACAATAGAAAATACCCAAATGATAAGCGCTATAAATGTCACATAAGCTAAAACAAGAGCTAAAGGTCTCTTGAACTTACCAATCCATGATACTTTCGATTCGCAAAATGTCAACAAGCGCTCGTAACTACTCATCACGATATTGATAATATAAGCAATTGCAGCTCCTATAAGAAAAGGTTGACTTGATAACCACATCGTATTGAGGTAGCCTGAACCTGTGGACCAATAACTCATTATTAAATAACATAGTGCAAATACAACTAGCATCGAGTAGATCAATTGTTTATTAATCTTCATAGATTCTCCTTTATGTCATATTTGTTTTATTATACACTATTTGAGTACCTTTTTACCACTATTATCCCTGTCGTTCAGGTAACCCATAGACGTAAAAAACTGAGCTTGGTTATAAAGGTGAAAAACACTCCTAACCAAACTCAGCTAGAATTTTAAATAAGACGTGAAACAGTCTCCTCGTTCCAATTAAGGTCTCGACTTTTTCTTGAACTGTAGGCGTTCCAAGAAAGTGATCAACCCAAAGGCTGAAAGCGGTAAAAGTAAGAAGACATATGGGTAAACGTACTGACTTTTGGTTTCCCAAAACAGATGAAAGATAAAGCCACCTGTCAAATAAATCAAGGGAACCAAGCCATCAAGTCCCATAATAATTGGCCTTTTGATAAAGTGGATAGCCGCCACTAGGACACCAAAATAAATAAAAATAAGAAGAATATGTGCAATAAAGTAAGCAATCTGATAACCTGATTTTTGATGGTAAATACTCTTTGCGAAATCGCCAGATACCTTTTGACCTTGCGCTTCTACGGGACCAGACCAGACAGATTGAAATAGACTGTCCGTCCAGGTTGAAATAATCTTGTTTTTAAAGAAATCGAAGGTG
The DNA here is from genome assembly GCF_016908655.1 of Streptococcus saliviloxodontae. Classification (GTDB taxonomy): domain Bacteria; phylum Bacillota; class Bacilli; order Lactobacillales; family Streptococcaceae; genus Streptococcus; species Streptococcus saliviloxodontae. The sequence continues at coordinate 6,376 of NZ_JAFBEI010000016.1, read as the reverse complement.
TATTTAGGATGACTAGACATGTAGGTAAGTCGCTTCGATAAGTCTGTTCTACTTTGCTGCTCAATCTTTTTAAAATTACCATTATTATCAGAATAAACGGTCTCGACATAGGCATCGTACCAACCAGCAACACGATTATAAATCGGACGATCGTTTAACCCCATGGTAACCCAAGCGATCTTGGGCTCTCCTGATAGGTTAGTATCTGCTAATTGCTCATAGTAGCTTTTCAACGCAGCGCTTGCTCCAAAATTCATCATGAAGGTTAAAGCAACCACCACAAAGAGAGCATATTTCTTACGAGCCATCATATCCAATAAAGCGACAATTGCAAAACTAAGAGTCAGGATGATATAGTTGTTTCGAATCAGATAGGCCAGTAACATGGCTACCATAAAGAGAAATGCCTGTCTTACTTTACCCTGCTTGCGATACAGGATAAAGGCATAGAAAGCTAACAAGGAAAAGAATAAGCCTGGAACTAGTCCATAAACGAAAAGGATAAAGAAGAGCTGAGGGAGAAAAAAGAATGACAGTAAAATCACAAGATTATTGACCAAAGGTCTCTTGAAAAGACTGTCGGTTATCTTCCAGGTTAGAGCATTAGACGCAAGTACTAACATTAAATTTAGGAAGAATAGCAATTTGGTCGAACTTGTCCGAAATAGAGTCACTAAAACCCTCTCATATGTAACCAATCCTAGCTGGTGAGGATAACGGTAAAGGTAATTATCCTTGGTTAAATAAGTGTAATCCCCATGATTGATAGCTAAGGCAGACTCATAAACTAGCCTTGCATCATCCCTTAGTACCCAAGTCACCTGACTGATCAATAAACCTCCTAAAATAAGGTAAATCAAGCAACCAGCAATAAATAACCACTTGGATTTGATTTTAGGAAGATCTCGTAGAAGGCAAAATAAAAAGAATAGAGTCATAACTGCTACAAGTAACAACCAAGGAGAGGTTGCTACCATTTTTGCCATCTCTGTACCGTCCATAGGAAGCGTCGTCTGAACAAAGCAACTGATAAGTAGTAATAAACTAAATAGAATAATCGACCACACTTGTGCTGCTCTGGTTAAGATGAAACTTGATTTTTGTAATAACATAAAAACCTCTTTGATGTATTCTTTATTATTGTAACCTACTTGAACGGTCTTGTAAACTCAAGGCATTTTTGGACACGACAAACGCATGAAAGATTTTTAGAGTGAAAATAAAGCTTTCTGCAATTCAAAGTTCAGGTATTTCAAAAAAATCTAAAATACTTTGAACGTCTTACTATAGGAATAACAGTAAAAGTATCTATTTTAAACTGTACTATAATTCGGAAATAACTGTTTCATGCGTTTGTCGTGATTTTTGGACTAAAAAAATGAAGTTAGTCGATTGACCAACTTCACCTTTCATTTTAAATGGGACAAGGTTTGCGACTGCTTTTAATCCAAGTCTTGTCCTTGGCTTGCGATAACTTTTTTGTACCAACCAAATGATTTTTTCTTAGAGCGTTTGAGCGTTCCGTTTCCATCATTGTCACGATCAACATAGATGAAACCATAGCGTTTTTTCATTTCTCCTGTTCCTGCTGAAACAAGATCGATACACCCCCAAGTAGTGTAACCAAGCAATTCGACGCCATCTTCGTTGATAGCAGCATTCATCGCTTTGATGTGTTCACGTAAGTAATCGATACGGTAATCATCTTCAACATAACCCTGTTCGTCTGGCGTATCTACTGCACCCAATCCATTTTCAACAATGAACATTGGTTTTTGGTAACGATCCCAGATAGTGTTTAAGGTGATGCGAAGCCCTAGAGGGTCAATTTGCCAACCCCACTCTGAAGCATCCAAATAAGGGTTTTTAAGAGAGGCAAATATATTCCCAGATGTCTTCTCTGTTAATTCAGGATCTGCCGAAGAGACACGACTTGAATAGTATGAGAAGGATACGAAATCAACGGTATTTTCTTTTAGGAGAGCTAAATCTTCCTCGGTCATCTCAACGGTGAGTCCCAAGCGCTCGAATTTCTTTTTAGCGTAGTTTGGATACTCTCCACGCGCTTGGACATCAATGAAGAAATAGTTTTCACGATCATCATTCATTGCTTGCCAATAGTCAGATGGATTACAAGTATTTGGGTAGTATTGCCCTGCTGCCAACATACAACCAACCTTGTTTTCAGGGTCAATCTCATGGGCAATCTTGGTTGCTAGAGCTGACGCTACCAACTCATGGTGAGCAGCTTGGTATTTGACTTGGTCTTGATTTTCACCTTGTTCAAAATAAAGTCCAGCCCCCATAAATGGTGCGTGTAGAATCATATTGATTTCGTTAAAGGTCAACCAATACTTAACCAGACCTTTGAAGCGTGTGAAGAGCGTACGCACCAAACGTTCATAGAACTCAATTAGTTGACGATTACGCCACCCACCATAGTGTTCGATAAGGTACATCGGACAGTCAAAGTGAGTAATAGTTACAAGAGGTTCAATGCCATATTTACGGCACTCTTTAAAAACATCTTCATAAAACTTCAAGCCAGCTTCATTAGGCTCAAGCTCATCTCCTTTCGGAAAGATACGTGTCCATCCAATAGACATACGAAACGTTTTGAATCCCATCTCAGCAAGTAAGGCGATATCCTCCTTGTAGTGATGGTAAAAATCAATCGATTCCTTAGCTGGATAGAAATACCCTTCTTCAAAGTCGAACATCTTCTTTTTACCAGCTATGATTGGGAAACGGTCTTTACCAATCGGCACAACATCAACATTAGCTAAACCGCGTCCGTCAGCATCATAGGCACCTTCGCACTGATTGGCAGCTGTCGCTCCCCCCCATAAAAAGTTTTCTGGAAATGCTTTATAAGTTGTCATCTTTGTAACCTCTTTCAATGATTTTCTATAATTGTAACACATTTTTTCTGAAAAGACTGATGCTATCTTAGGGTATTGTGGTACTATTCTACCAACTCAAACGATTACTCTTCAGGTATTTCAAAAAGGGACTCTCTGCTGACAGGATTAAATCCTGATAAAACACGGAACTTGCCAGACTCATAAGCTACTTTTAGAATACAGCAATTGGTGAAACGTGACTTTATTCTGAGATGATTATGCGCTACATTGGCATTGAATTGTCCTATTGCAGCACCATGACTCACAACTAAAATACAGTCAGAAGGGTCTGCTTGCTCCATGATCTCTGTCAGCGTTTTTTCCATTCTTTCATAGACACTAACATTAGACTCGCCTCCATAAGCCACAAAATAATGACGATAGCCTGAACCATCTTTAAAAAGGTGAGGGTTGAGATACTCTTGATGACCCTCGAAAGCCCCAAAATCCTGCTCTTTCAAGCCTTTTAAACGCTGGTAATCTGACGTGCCTGAAACAATTTCTGCAGTGTCACAAGCCCTTTCTTGCGTCGAAGCATAGACTTTTGAAAATAGGATACCTTCTTCTTTAAAATAACGATGGGCAGCTTTCGCTTGTTCAATACCTAGCTCTGTCAAAGGAGAATCACAGGCTCCTTGAATACGCGATTGGGCATTAAAGCGGGTTTGACCATGTCTCATCAAATAAAACACCTTACTCATCTTATTCTCCTAAATTGTTATCTCTTGATTACCCTTTGTTGGTAAAATCAGCTTGTTAAATGATAAGCTGTCATCTATGACATCAAACTCGCAGATGGCACAGTTAGAAAAGCCCACACCTTTCGGAAAAACAATTTCCAAAGTAAGACAAAGTCCCCACATGGCAGCACCATGGCTAACCATGAGTAAGCTTTCTGAATGATCGCGCTCCAGAACAGACTGTATAGTGGCTAGCACACGTCCTCCTACAGCACGAATATCTTCGCCACCATAAGGAATCAGTAGGTCTTCAAAGGAAGTTGCTCCTTCTCGAAATTTGGGAAGAAGATACTCTGGCTGTGCCTCAAAGGAGCCAAAGTTCATTTCTTTCAATCCTTTGAGCTGTACAACATGGTCTTGATGGGAAACTAATTTTGCAGTATCCGTTGCTCTTTCTTGTGTGGAAGAGTAAACTGCATCAAATTGGATGGATTGAGTGTCAAAATAGGCTTTAGCTTGCATGGCTTGCTCTTTCCCGTCTTCTGTTAGTGGTGAGTCGCAAGCTCCCTGTACCCGTCCCTGACTATTAAAAAGTGTTTCGCCGTGACGCATGAGATATAATTTTCGACCCATAGTTGCTCCTTTCTTACTTCAAAATAGAAGCACCATTGGAAGTGATAAGCTCCTTGTACCAGAAAAATGAATCTTTTCTATAGCGATCAAAGCTACCATGCCCTTGGTCATCTGCGTCAACATAGACAAAACCATAGCGTTTAGACATCTCAGACGTTGAAGCAGACACTAGGTCAATGCAACCCCACGGCGTATAACCCATTAAGTCGACACCATCCTCAATCGCCTCATACATTTGTTGAACGTGTTTTTCAAGATAATCGATACGGTAACTATCATGAATAGCACCATCATTTTCCAATGTATCGAGGGCACCAAGACCATTTTCAACGACCATTAACGGAATTTGATAACGGTCATAGAGTTTATTTAAGGTCACACGAAGTCCAACTGGGTCAATCTGCCAACCCCAATCAGAGGCTTCAAGGTAAGGGTTCGCCTCACCTAAAATCAGATTCCCAGCCGTAGCTTTTTGCTCTTCTGTTTGATTTTTAGGACTGCGGGTCACTGAGCTCATATAGTACGAAAAACTCATAAAGTCAACAGGATATTGTCTTAAAATAGCTTCATCTCCAGGCTCAAAGACAAGCTCTATCTCATTTTCTTTAAAGAATCGTTTCATGTAACTTGGATAGTAACCTCGCACCTGAACATCTGAATAGAACAAATTAGCGTGGTCCTTATGGATTGCTTCCATAATGTCATCTGGGTGACAAGTTGCAGGGTAAGCTTCCATCCTAGCCAACATCATTCCGACCTTGTTGTTAGGATCAATCTCGTGTGCTAACTTGGTCGCAAGACTAGATGCAATAAATTGATGATGAACAGCTTGGTACATCTCTTGGAGATGGAGTTTTCCATCTTCAAATAAGAGTCCTCCTGATAAGTAGCCAGTCATTCCTAAAATATTGATTTCGTTGAAAGTAAGCCAATACTTAACCTTACCTTTATAACGGTTGAGTACTGTTTCTGCATAGCGAACAAAGAAATCAATAACCTTACGATTTTTCCATCCGCCATAAGCTGTTACCAAATGCAAAGGAAATTCATAGTGAGACAGAGTCACCAAAGGTTCAATCCCGTACTTATTTAACTCGTCAAAGACTTTGTCGTAAAAGGCTAAGCCGGCTTCATTGGGCTCTAACTCGTCACCTTTTGGGAAAATACGAGACCAGGAAATGGACATCCGAAATGTTTTAAAGCCCATCTCAGCCATTAAAGCAACATCTTCCTTATAGCGGTGGTAAAAATCTGAGCCCCAACGTTTGGGATAGAGTCCTTCCGTATCCTCAAGGGCAGCTACAACCTTCTCAAGTGTCATAGGGGTGCTAAATTCACTCCCCATTGACCGACGTTCACTTGGATCGACTGCTCTTGAGGTATCCGAAGTTGCTGGCCCTCGTCCATCCTCATTCCAAGCGCCTTCGTACTGATTTGCAGCAGTTGCACCACCCCACAAAAAATCTTTTGGAAATTGTTTGACCATATGATAAACCTCTGATAAAAATTTTTATCAGCCCTTCTTTATTTCTACACAAGGATAGTTTACGCCTTTTCAATCTGATATTCTTATAAGATGATGTTAAAAACTTATACTATCCTACTATTTTTAGCCTATCAACAGACAAAATAAAAGGTTTGAAACCTACCGGTAACAAACCTTTTAATCTAGAACTTTGTTAACATTAACTGATACGAGGACCCTTTCTCTGTCTTGAAGCAAGCTTTAAAACCTAAGCTTTTAAAGAGGCGCTGAGACGCCTTATTCTCATCATAGATTTCCTGAATAAAAAGTTTAGCAAACCCTTTTTCTCTGGCTCTAGAAATCAAAAAGGACAGCACTTTACTACCTATCCCTTGCCCTCTGTAAGCGGCATCGCCAATCACAATCGGAAGGTTTTCTGGAGAAAGACAAACATCCCCAATCGGTAACCAATCACTCCCTTTCAATACGTCAATGAAAAAGAGTTCACCATGTTGGTCTAAATATCGATACATTCGCTCTAATTTTTCCATGGTATAGGATTCTCTGATGCCATCTACCATATAAACCAATTCCTTACCTGTTGTGCTAGTTAATTCTAGCCAAACTAAAAAACTTTGCGTATCATAAACTCAAAACAACCACGAAATGAGGAAACGATATGCAAAGTCAAGCTT
>NZ_JAFBEI010000015.1 GCF_016908655.1 Streptococcus saliviloxodontae | reverse complement strand
GGTTCTTCCGTTAACTCTGTGCTAGTCGTGCTTGTGTCCGAACTAGTAGTTGCACTAGTGCTCGACTCTGTCGTTGATGGCGTACTTGTGACTGTCGTCGGCTCTTCTGTCATTTCTGTGCTAGTTGTCGGTGAGGCCGAACTCGTTGTTGCATTAGTGCTTGACTCTGTCGTTGATGGCGCACTTGTGACTGTCGGTGGTTCTTCCGTTAACTCTGTGCTAGTCGTGCTTGTGTCCGAACTAGTAGTTGCACTAGTGCTCGACTCTGTCGTTGATGGCGTACTTGTGACTGTTGTTGGCTCTGCTGTTATTTCTGTGCTAGTTGTCGGTGAAGCCGAACTCGTTGTTGCACTAGTGCTCGACTCTGTCATTGTGGTACTTGTGACCGTTGTCGGCTCTGCTGTTATTTCTGAACTGGTCGTACTTGTGTCCGAACTCGTTGTTGCACTAGTGCTTGACTCTGTCGTTGATGGCGTACTTGTGACCGTTGTTGGTTCTTCCGTTATTTCTGAACTGGTCGTACTTGTGTCCGAACTCGTTGTTGCACTAGTGCTTGACTCTGTCGTAGCTGTCGTACTTGTGACCGTTGTTGGTTCTTCCGTTATTTCTGAACTGGTCGTACTTGTGTCCGAACTCGTTGTTGCACTAGTGCTCGACTCTGTCGTGGCTGTCGTACTTGTGACTGTCGTCGGCTCTTCTGTTAACTCTGTGCTAGTCGTCGGTGAAGCCGAACTCGTTGTTGCACTAGTGCTTGACTCTGTTGTAGTTGTCATAAGTTCAGTTGAAACTGTAAAAGATGTTGTAGTTGTTCCAGAACTCGTTGTCGTCGTTGATTCTGTCAATGTGTCAACTGAAGGAACTTCCTGCTCATCAGTATTAACCAACACATAACCTACAAAATCATAACCATCAATGCTTAGTTCCATTTCTGGCAAGGGATCACCGACAGACAATTGATAGGTTTTATTAAACACAGATAGGTCATCGGAAGCTAACGCTGACACGGCAGAGACGCTGATAACCCCTGCACCACCAACGATGATAAGGCTTGAAACGATACGTTTCTTCTTATCTTTCAACAATGACACTCCGATAAGAAGGATAGCACCACCTGCAAGCATCCCTAAGATACTTTCTTTCGAACCTGTTGTTGGTAACACAGTATCAATAGCTTTAGCGACAGCACTCGACGTTACCGTATCAATTGCACTAGAGACAAGACTAGATTTCTCTGAAGAGACAACCTCAGTCTTACCATTTCTAGTACTACCGACACCGATATTTAAGGTTTCCCCGTTTTTAGTGCGATAAACCATATAGTAAGTGTCATAACTATCACTGACTATTTTCGAAGGCAAACTAGCTACTAACTTTTCTTTTTCAGCATCCGTAAGATCGGAATACATTACATATTTATATTGGATGACCTCTTTTTTGGCTGCACTTGTCGTTGCCGCAAGGACAGCTGGCGCTTGATAGATCCCCATCAAGGCAACAACGCCAACAATAGCTGATGCCGCACCAAAACTAAATTTTCTAAGTGAATATTTGAACTGTTTTTCTTTCCAAAACATCTGTTTTTAATAGCTCCTATTATAGCATTCTAGGTGTAATTTACTCATTATACATTATAGCATAACTAAAATAATAAACAAAAAATAAAATATTTTCTGATTTTTTAACAAAGACAAACTGCTTTAAATAAAGGACTTCTATAGAATACATAGATGAAAAGGTATCTATTTTTTAATAATCATTCTCTTAAATGCAAATTTATCCCAGAGAGCTTTTAAGACATAAAAAAACTAGATAAAATCTAGTTTCAGAACGTAGACAAACTCCTAAAAACATAAAAAATTGAAGAAGTTTGCGAAAGATAGCAAGTCATCAAACTCTTAGAAACATTGATACCTCGGCGTTTCTGAGAGTTTTTTATTTTCAACATAAAGAAAAAAGATTGAAGAAAATTGTCCAAAATGGACTTTTTCTTCAATCTGAAACTAGATAAAATCTAGTCTTGTCTTATCCTACCTACTTAATCACTAACAACAACCAAAGATTTGATTGCTTGACGTTGATCCATTGCGTCATAGGCCTCTTGAATCTCTTCTAGTGTAAACTGTTTCGTAAAAACCTTACCAGGATTAATCTGACCTGATAATACAGCTTCCAACAAAATGGCTTTATCAGGTCCTGTCACAGAGGCAATACCTCCTCGTAAGCCAATATTATGGAAAAAAAGAACGCCTGTATCCATTTTAGCATCTTCTGGGACACCCACTCGGCCGATAACTGCTCCTGGACGAGCCACCTTAGCTGCAGTATCTACCGACTGCTCTGTACCTACACACTCTAGAATAGCATCTGCGCCTGCACCATTTGTCAAAGCCAGCACCTTTTCAACAGCCTCATCGCCTCGCTCAGCAATAATATCTGTTGCACCAAACTCAAGTGCCAACTCTTGTCTATCTTGGTGACGGCTCATAGCAATAATACGTTTCGCTCCGCGTAGTTTAGCACCGATAACTGCACAAAGTCCTACCGCACCATCGCCCATGACAACGACAGTATCTCCCTCTTTGACCTCAGCTGTCACAGCTGCATGATAACCTGTCGCCATCACATCAGACAAGGTTAGCAAGGACTTCAATTGCTCCTCTGAGTAGTCTGACGGCTGTCCAGGGATTTTTACCAAAGCCCAGTTGGCTTGCTTGAAACGAAGATATTCTGCCTGATAACCGATTGGCGTTCCACCCCATTGGTAATTTTGACAAGAACCATCGAATCCCGCTTGACAAGCCGCACAGTGACCGCAACCATGAGTAAACGGTGCAATAACAAAATCGCCAACCTTGATATCAGTAACTTGACTTCCTACTTCTTCGACAATACCGATGGCTTCATGACCTGCAAAAGTTCCTGTTTTTTTCTCTTGCTGTCCGCGGAACCACCACAAATCAGACCCACAGACACACGCTCTGATGACACGGATGACTGCATCAGTAGACTCTTCGATGCGAGATTTCTCTGTCTCTGTAATGGTCATTTTACCAGGTTCAATAAATGTTGCTACTTTCATAATTAACTCCTTTTTCTTGTATAATCTATTATAACCCAGTCAAAGAAAAAATTAGCAATAAAAACACTAGACTTTCGTCAGACATCTTTTTGATAAATAGCCCCTAGACTAATATTGAATCTCCTTAAATCAAAACTACCAGAGAAAGGAAGTACATCTAAGAGAGTTTTTAACAAATCAATGAAGAGATTCGATTCTGCTGGTAAAACTTTCTCAAAATAATAAACAAAAAGAGGCTTGGGACTTTGTCCCAGCCTCTTCTTTGGCAACCATTTTAGTTTTTTTGAGCATAGCGCATCACATCGTATGGCAAACTATTCAAATTATCTTTCAAAGAATAAGATTCTAACTCGTTGACCTCACGTCGTAAACGTTTAGCATAGCGATGGCTGATGAGATTATCTGATTCATACTCCGAAATCAGTTTACGTTCTAAGTAATAGCCACGTAGCATCTCATCGACATTAGTCGGTTTTGCACGCGCGATAACACGCTCAATAAAGACACCCGTACCAATAATTTCAGCCTCTCGTAGGCGCGAATCCTGTAAAAATTCGATCAAACTTGGATGATAGACTGATTTAAGATGGTAAAAACTTTCTAAAATGATCTCAGTATTCGCCAAATAAAGGTCAATAATATCTTCACGTTCTGCCTCACTAAAATCACCTGCTTTCACATTTTTTCGGAAAACAAAACCTAGTAACATGAGATAATGCCAAGACCTTCTCACAAAACGCAACAAGACTAAAAAACTATATCGTAGTTGAGAAGTAGCCGTTCGATTGATATTATGCTCTAAACCTCTCAGATATTGCTGATAGAGATGGTAGCCTTTTTCTTGGATACGTCCCTCTTCAAAAGCCTTCTCCAAGCCATCACTTTCAATTGAAAAAATCAGTAGCTGTAAATCAGCCAAGTCTTTCTGAATCTGTTGATCCTCTTGCTTTAAAATAAGCTGTTCAATACGCCCGTGATAATTATCAATCGCAGCATATACTGGTGCTTTTTGACTAGCTTTTTGTAAATCAGCTTCTAACATCATCAAAACATCGTTCAAGATAGCAATCTGCATCTTATTGTCCACATGATTTTCCTTTGGCTTAGCAAGTTTTGGTAAAATCAAAATTCCTGATAAAAAACTAACCAAGGTAACACCTGCTACAATGAATAAGACCAAGGCATAAACCGAATCATCCAAACTAGCTGGCAACAATAAAATCGTTGCAACAGAAACGGTCCCTTTAACACCTGAAAAAGTCAGGGTTAAAATTTCGCGATGGTATTCTTTTAGTGGCTTTGCCAGCTGCCTCTTAGAAGTCAAAAAGAATAACCAAATCATCGACCAACGCAAAGCAAATAATAAGGCAGTTAAACTGAACACCACCAAGAGAAGAGTGATATTACGCGCAAAGCTTCCCACAAGGACTGGTCCAGACAATTGAGCAAGCTCGACACCTAGTATTAAAAAGACCAACCCATTCAGCATAAAGGTTACGGTTTCCCAAACCGTCTCTGTTACTGTATCTACCTGAGCGGCAAAAACAGTGATTTTCTTAAACCGTGCGGCATTCATAATTCCCGCAACCACGACAGCAATAATGCCCGAAGCGTGAATTTCTTCAGCCAAAAAGAAGGTCAATAAAGGTAGACTCAATTCTAACAACAAAACCGAGGCAATATCAATAATTCTAAAATCAGACAGGACTCGAAGTGCATATCGCTGGAGACTAGCTGTTACAAAACCAGCCAGTGCTCCTCCTACAACTGATAAAAGTAGGGATAGACTCGCTTGACCAAGAGAAAAAGTTCCTGTCGCCAGAGCTGTCAAGGCAACTTGAAAAGCAACCAATCCTGAAGCATCATTGAGCAAGCCTTCTCCCTTTAGGATATGTTCTACTTTTTTTGGAAAAGCAAAGCGACCAGATAGGGAGGCAAAAGCAACTAGGTCAGTCGGCCCCAAAGCTGCTCCAATCGCTAAAAAGGCTGCTAAAGGAATAACTGACAAAACTGCATTACCAACAAAACCAATTCCTAGCGTCGTCACAAAAACAACAGGAAAAATTAAGAAAACAATCAGTCGCCAATTCTTCAACAAGCTAGCCACATGACTCTCTGCCGCCTCTCGAAATAGTAACGGTCCGATAACCAAAGCTAAAAAAAGATCCGACGAGAAAGATAACTCATGATTTCCTAGAAAAAGACCGACGCCAATTCCCAAAACAACCTGCACCAGAGGAAGAGGCAACTTAGGAAAAAGACGGTTGCTGATATTAGATAAGGTCAGGAGCAATAAAAAAGTAATCACATAAGGTAACAAATGCTCCACACTTTACCTCCTAGATGTTGATTGTTGGCAACACTGTCGATAGAGATACTTTTGTTTGTCTATCTTCGCATCAATCGATGTTAAATCCTCATGCTCTAAAGCAAGTTGACAACGCTCCATCTCTAATCCGACAATCCTTTGTTTAATTTTAGCAAGTTTTTTCGAATCAAAATGACTCTGCTCACTACTATCATTACTAGCAGCTGGACGATCAACGTATTTTTGTCGCAGTGTCGTCAAAACTTTCTTTAATTCCGTTTCTCTCATTTCTATCTCCAGTAATCTGATAACTGACCACTCTCTTAGGCTAATCCACAGAGACAAGTGGTCCTTACAGTGGCAATCTCCACCATATATGACTAATATTCTACCACAAATAAGGTCAAAAAAGGCCTAAAGGACTCTCCTATCAATAGAATTATTCAAAGGATCGAACCCTCACGAAATCCACAATAAGGATTAATCTAAATTATTGATAACTATTTGTCCAGATTAGGGGCTGTTTCAAGACCAGTAGCTCGCTTAAAGGGAGCATAAGGAAAATTAGGTCGTGTAAAACTAGGTCTTTTCAAACTTGCAGCGAAAATACCAATAAAGGTCACTCCTGCCTTAGTCATCAATCGGCGTTTACGAGTTGGTAAATGTGAAAAAGTACGAACAGCTGTACCTAGTTGGTCTAAGGAGTCTAAAGTCACATCATTGAGACTATAAATCCCGCTTTCAATCAAGGTGTCAAATAAGGTATCAAACAGTAATTTCAAGTCCTGACTCCCTAACTCTGCCGTCCATTCCTTAAAGGTCTTTTCTAAACTATTACTCAGCTCAGTCCCTGCAGGAACCCGAACAAAAGAGCCACTTACATTAACCTGCCAATTAGTCACTGCATGTTGGGAAATACCAAAACCAGCACTCTGAACAATGATCGGAGCAACATCCAACGCCAACATTACCCCTACAATAGACTCCTGTGGTCTAATAAATACCAAACGATCTCTAATATTACAATAACCTTTTGATTTTAAAACATCTATGTGTAGCCCTGGAGCATCTAGTAAGTAAATTTGAGATAGACGACTCTGTAGACTATCAGGTAGACTACTGGCAGCATAAACAGCCACATTCCCACCCTTAGAGTGACCTGATAGATAAACGCTTTCTGATAATAAAGGAAGTACGCTCGTTAGATAAGAGATGGCTGAGCGATGGGCAGAGATTTCACGACTATAAGTCAATTTAAAATCTTCCTTCCAACCAATCAGACTATCATCTGTCCCTCTAAAAACAATCTGCTCATAGTTAATAGCTGCTATCGTAAACACCATACCAGCAAACTGCTTCTCATACTCACTACTGATTTCATTCACATAGTGAGAGAGGGTCAGACTCTCAAATCTTTCAGAAGCCAACATCAACTCCAACAGACGCAGGCGCTCTTTACTCATCATAAAAGGATTTCCCTGATAAGATTTATCAAAGTTATCCGCCAAAGCTAGAGATAGCTGTATTGGGTTACTTAAGGCATCATCTGACGCTATCAATGCTTCAAAGGAGATATATCCTAATTCGTTCAAACAAACAATATCCAGTTCATTCAAGGGTAGTTGATCAAATGTCACTGACTGAACAGCCACCACATAATCATTAATTGTTGGCATAGACCATCCTTTCATTTCCAATTCTTTAAAATTCTACAAAGAAATCATTTTCCCGTCAAGATAAAATATGATAAGATAAATTTTATGGACTTGAGATAAAGGACAAGACGTCATAACCGTTATTAATTAGAATGGCGAGCCTTTCATCTCAGTCCTATCTCTATCTCAGAAAGGTTATCACATCATTTTTATGTCAAAAACCCAATGCTATCGTCTCCTAGTTGCCATACTAGGCATTTGGGGTGTTTCCCTACAAATCATCCAAGATGGATGGGGAATGCTTCTTTACTACACAGTCTTATCTAATATTCTCGTTTTTAGTTTCATGCTCTATCTAGTCTATTTCGAGAGTAAAAAAGGTCCTATCAACGCCTTTACTGGCTTATTGCAAACCAAGGCTGGAGTTACAATGGCAATCCTAATCACTCATGTCATCTATCACTTTATGCTTGCCCCTCTAGTTGAATCACACGAATTCTGGAACATCCGTAACTTCTTGGTGCACTACATTGTTCCAATCGCCATGGTCTTAGATACCATCATACTTGATCGTAGAGGTGCCTACCGTTGGATCAGTCCTATCTATTGGACTGCTCTCCCATTAACCTACTTCGCTTTCGCCCTTATCAATGGGATGCTATTGAAATTACCTATTCCAGGAGCCGTCGACAGTCCTTTCGCCTATTTTTTCATCAACGTCTATAAATACGGCTGGGGACAAGTCTTGCTCAACACCGCTATTATCTCAATAGCATACATTATTGTGGGATATATTCTCCTTCTGATCAAACGTTATATCGGTAAGAAAGCCTAAAAAAGTGGACCAAAGTCCACTTTTTTAGTTTACACTCTACCAGCCATAGAAGTCCTCAACTTCGATGACTTATCCCTTCTCCTATATGATTTTTGGCATTTCCTCATCATTATTAAAATCTTCCACCTCATCTTCTCCGTCAAGAGGTTTTTGAAAATACCCTAAAATAGCACGAGAGATTGGCCCTACAATCAGAAAATTCAAAGGGATTGCTGCTACAAAATTCGTCAACCAAGTTCTGACATAAGTTTGCACACTTAAGTCCTGACCACTCATCAAAATCCCATAAAAAGACATACAAGTTACCATCCCAAGCACCATAGAACCTGAAATACCAACAATCTTCACCCAGCGTTTATCATGATGAGGGGTCGTCATGATAATAGACAAAGCAAATTTTTTAGCAAGTGGGCCCACCAAAATAACGTCCAGAAGAAAGGCTACTACAAAACCAGGTAGATATCCCAAAGCCACATGAAACCATGAGAAGTGGCCTGCAACAATCAGATTCCAGATACTCATTCCTAAAACCATCATCCCACACATCAAGCAAGTAAAAATCATTGCTTCTTTAAAATTACGAGGCATAAAAAACTCCATTTCTATATAATCACCTGTTAATATAGGCTTTTTAGTGACTTAGTTTAGTCTAACAAAAAAATTTTTTCTTCGTAAGCAAATTTTTTAAAAAAGTAAAAAGAAAACGTTTTACTTCTTTTCTAAAATCAAAATCCTTCCTTTATTCAACACTATAAAAACCACTCTTGCCTAGCTTAAACTAGGCAAGAGTGGTTTTTATAACTAAACTAACTGAAGCATCAGCTTAATCTTTAATCTCACGACCGTTCACATCCTGAAGTGGTCTGTTATTTTTCACACCAATAACTTTAGAGAATTTTTTAACCTGTGCCTTGCTGATTGTTTCTTGTTTTTTAAAAACAATCCAATTGACACCCTCAGTACATGGTGGGGTCGTCAAAGAACCTTCAAAATTGTAATAATCCTGACTCGTAGGGAATAATTTATCGATAGCAATGTTACTTGATACCGTCGCTTCACTATCAACTTTTGTTGGCATTTTACTCCAGATAGCTTTCAAACCAGTATTTTCCTTACCATATTGATAAAGGACGGAAACAACTGTAATTTGACCGTCTTCTGTTTTATAAACGAAGTGCCCTTCTAAAGGATACTGTTTTCCATCAATCTCATTTTCGCTCGGAGCGTGAAAGTGAAATTGCTTCAAGGTATAGGTTTTGTCACCGATAACCAAGGTATTGTCATTATTTTGAGGCGTTACTTGAATGGTATGCCCATTGTTCAAAACAGAAACTTTAGAATCCTTACTGTTTAATGCAAGTGCTGGGAGATCAACATCTTGGGCATTTGTGATATTGATAGGAGACTGTTCTTGACCATCACGACAAACCTGATAATCATCTGACAAACTGCCCCAATAATCAGGAGAAATCTCATCAGTGTAGCCCCAATGAGCTTCATGGCTCTCTGAACTAGCCTGCGTACTGGTCTCTGCTCCCACACTAGCCCCAAAACCTAAGCTGGCCAATAAGGTAAGATAAATGAGTGTCTTTTTCATAAAATCCCTTTCTGTCTACAAACGCATCCTAAAACACGAGGCCTGATCTCCAACTCAGACTCACTCCACACCCCTGTATCTTACGCTCATTTTGCAAAAATGTCAATATCTTTTTATGTTTTTCTTATCAAAAACTCACTTTCAAGTAAGTTATTTCAATTTATCCCACATAAAATAAAGATAAGCATGAGAAAAGGAACAAGCTAGCCAGCCTGTTCCTTTTAATGATTAATCATATACTCAAAATTAAGTCGCTTTTCCAAGAGTTCAAACTGATCAAAACACATTAAATAATCATCCACAGAGCCCATCATTGGCAACTGAGAACAATCAATAGAAATTTTTTGATCATCTGATTCAAACAAAATATGACATTCTAAAATAACCTCATCAGAATAGGGATTGTTAGAACTCAGAAACTGGCAATGGTAAATTAAGCCAGTTGTCGTTCTTACTGCCAACTCAAGACGCAAGCTATGAATATTTAATCGTGGCAAATTCGCAAAACTATCAAATATATCTGGGCATTTTTTTGCCATAAACTCTCTAATATCCATCCTAAGCCCCCTTATCAATTGTTGATGATTACACTCATAGAAGCTCGGTAATGCACACCAACAAAAACTATTAGTCACTTATATTATGCACTTATTCTGCTTAAAAGTCTCGTAATATGGTTTTTCTGAGACCAAAAACTCGCTAGCTTTAAAACAGGGAACCACTTTCATTGATATAACAGAAAGAGGCTGGATAAGACCAACCCCTTTACACGATACAAATGACTATTTGATGATATGCTCCATAGTCGTATGCTGAGCCTCTAAACCAAGACGTTGATAAAAGCGCAAGGCACTCTCGTTAGCATTCCAAACTGTCAATGTAACATTATAGCAGTCTATTTCTTCAGCATACTTCAAAGCATACTGATAAAGTTTTTCACCTATCTTTTGACCACGCGCTCTTTCATCGACACAGAGATCATCAATAAATAAAGTCTTTCTTTGAACCAAGGCCCCAGTCTCTTCAGTGATTTCTTTGATAATAGTGAACAAATGTCCTAAAATATTACCATCCTGATCAAGATAAACAAAAATAGGTGTTTTAGGATTATCAATCAACTCTACCAATTCTTGATCTGTAAATTTGCTACCTTCTGAACGAAACAAATCTGGTCTAACATCATGATGAACCTGTAAAATTTGTAATAACAATTCCTGCAAACGCGGAATATCTGATTTATCAGCTTGTCTAATTGTCATTTGTAACCTCCAAATATTTGTTATTATTATAACAAAAAAGAACTAAGTACGAAACTTAGTTCTTGGTGTTTATCTCAAGATTGGAGAGAGAGATAAGAAATATAAAGTAGTAGTTTGATATGAAGACATTTGCGTCGTTTTTGAGAGAGAGCTGGACATTTTGACAAACGATCTTAATTAGTAGAGAGAGAGTAAAATCGTTTGATAATCTGATATCCAGTTATGTGGAGAGTGTCTCCATATCTTTATGCTACTATTATATCTCTATCTCCTGAAATGTAAACGTACATGTCTTGAAATGTCTATTTTTAGTCTTGAAATGTTGTTATTATCTAAATAATATCATTTATTAGAGTTATTTAAAGTACAAAAAGTAGCAAAATCCTTTTTAAACTGACAAAAATAGTAAATATACTTCCCTAATCCACAACAAAAGACATGAAAGATATCTTTCATGTTTCAGAACGTAGACAAACTCCTAAAAATATAAAAAATTGAAGAAGTTTGCGAAAGATAGCAAGTCATCAAACTCTTAGAAACATTGATATTTCAGTGTTTTTGAGAGTTTTTTTATTTTCAACATAAAGAAAAAAGATTGAAGAAAATTGTCCAAAATGGACTTTTTCTTCAATCCAAGAAAACGTTTTCTTCTATAATTTACAAAATTTCTTCCATGTGAGTGTATGGAGCTTTCTTGACCAACCGCTCAGTTCTGCTCTTCTAATCATTATCGACTCTTAGCTATGATTCGTCGGTTAGTGTAACACAAAACACTCATGCCTTCAAACTAGATTTGGCTAGCAAGCAAATCTAGGACAGCCTGACCAACAGCTCCAGCAGATTGCGGATTTTGTCCTGTAATTAGGCGACCATCCACACGCACAAACGGTGTAAATGCCGTGCTGCTCTCATAAATAGCACCTTTTTCTTTCAGAGCATCTTCTGTTAAGTACGGCACTTGATCTGTTGTTCCATTCAAGTCCTCCTCAGTATTGGCGAAACCTGTAACTGTTTTACCTGCAATTAGAGGCTGACCTTCTTGATCCTTGATTGGGAGCAAGCCCACAACGCCGTGACAGACTGCTGAAACGATACCACCTTTTTGATAAATAGCTGACGCAATCTCTGCCAGTTCTTGATTTTCTGGGAAATCCCACATCACACCATGTCCACCAGTGTAATAAATCACATCGTAATCGTCTGCCTTGACTTGAGAAGGTTTCTTGGTATTAGCCAGAGCTTTAGAAACAAAGTCACGATCCTGATAGTAGTGCAAATCCGTATCGTTTAAGAAACTCATAGCATGGGGATCCAGCGGAATATAACCACCTAAAGGACTGACAAAATCAACTTGAATACCAGCCTTGTCCATGTGTTCATAAAAATGTGTTAATTCTCCTAACCAAAGCCCTGTTGGACGGTTAGATGGACTATATTTTTCAACATTAGTCATTACAATTAAAGCTTTTTTCATAAGATGTTCTCCTCCTTAACGAAAACTCGTGATTTCTTTAGCATCCAAACGAACAGATGGATAGCCCTCTTCCTTTGCCTTACCAATTGCCAAAATCATGATAGGCAAATAACGTTCAGGATCCAAATCAAAGGTTTCTGCCAGATGTTCCTTATCAAAACCAGTCATAGCATTAGTTTCATAGCCGTGTGTTCGAGCTACCAACATCAACTGCATGGCCACCAGACTGGCATCGATGTGAACCGTATCACGCATGACTTGCTCACTGGCATTATCATACATCGGAACAATCGCTGCCAGTTGCTTGTCCCTAACCTCAGGAGGCATCTTACCTTCTTCTACGGCTTTGTTGTAAATAGCTTCTGCGTATTCTTGAGGTTTGGTATCGCCAAAAATCAAAATCATCGCAGCAGAAGTCTCGTTCTGAAGGCTATTGAATCTGACCAAAGGTTGTAATTTTTCCTTACCTTCTGGACTATCTACCACAACAAAACGCCAAGGTTGAAGATTGACTGCAGACGGAGCAAGCACCGCCTCGTTAATCATCTCTTCCATCTCCTCACGAGAGATTTTTACTTCTGGGTCAAATGAACGAACTGAACGACGTCCAGTCATAATGTCTTTAAATGTTTGTGTCATAACTTAAATTCCTTTCTCATTTATCCTTACACTAAAGCTGCCTTTAAATCTCCAATCAAGCCACTTGTTGCAGCTGGAAAGGCAAAAATCATCCCATTTAAATCTTTTGCAGTTAATTTTTGATTGATAACTAGGGTCAAGAAATTGACAAAATCACCAGCATCTTCGGTTAACAGTGCTGCTCCTTTCAAGGTCTTATCTTTCCCAACGATAAAGGTAATGTGAGCCTCTTCTTCTAACTTGGTTTGGAATTTCAATTTTTGACCAAAAGGCACCTCTACTACCTTATAATCCTCTGGATTAGTAGCTGCCTCATCAATCGTCACACCCACTTGTGCAATACGTGGTAAGGTGAAAACGATATTCGGAACAACGGGATACTTGATTGGCTCTTGATTTCCCAAAATCACTGATGCAATATAGTCAGATTCGAAGCTGGCAGTCGGTGTTAGCTTCGGAATGGTTTTAGAGACCACATCACCTGAGGCAAAAATGGTAGACACAGCGGTCTGCATGCGGTCATTGACTTTGATGCCAAGCCTATCAGTCTCAATGCCTAGAGCCTCCAAACCAAGATTTTCAATATTGGAAACACGCCCCGTTGCATCGACAATGTAATCCGTTTTAATTTTTAGTCCAGTAGCTGTTGTCAGCAGATAAGCACTATCAGTCATCTGTGCTTCTGAAACTGCCTGACCAAAGTGGAAAGTCACTCCTTCACTGGTCATTTTCTCGACTACTCTTGTCACATATGGTTCTGGATAAGCTGCTAAAGCTCGATCCGCAAACTCAATAATATGCACCTCTGAGCCAAGTTTTGCAGCCATTGTCGCAAATTCTAATGAAATAATACCTGCCCCAATAAATGTGATACGCTTTGGCATTTCATCCAAATCGAGAAAATCACGACTATCATGGAAGTATTCATTACCGAGAACATTAAGACGAGCGGGACGTTGCCCTGTACCGATCACGACATATTCCGTTGTCAATTCTTGATTGCCAACTACCAGGGTATGGGAATCTTTAAGTTGCCCATGCCCTTTTATCAAGTCAATATTGACATGACTAAACACATTTTCAAGAAAAGGCGCATAGGTTCCAATTTCCTCTTTCTTATAAGCCATGAGTTTCTCCCATGAAATCTCACCGGCTTTAGCAATTCCTGCTTTTTCATAGCGAGCTAGCCCATCCATGAATTCAAAAGGACTTTCTAACAAAAATTTAGCATTACAGCCGTAATTTGTGCAAGTTCCAGCAGTCACATCTTTCTCAATGATAGCAACTTTCTTACCTGCTTGAGCCAGTGTCACTGCAGCATGCCATGAGGCATGTCCTGACCCAATAAAAGCAACATCGTACTGATACATTCTAGTTCTCCTCCTCAAATAATACCTTGTAATCTGATAAACCTCTTGCATCTAATTCCTCGTAGGGGACAAACTGCAGAGCAGCAGAGTTGATGCAGTAGCGTAGCCCACCTTTATCCATCGGGCCGTCATTAAAAACATGACCAAGATGAGAATTCGCCTGACGACTTCTCACTTCAATGCGATGCATATTATAAGAAAAATCATCATAATTGGTCACTAAACGATTCTCAATCGGCTTGGTAAAGGCTGGCCAACCACAACCAGATTGGTATTTATCTAGCGATGAAAACAATGGCTGACCACTAACCACATCAAGGTAAATCCCTTTTTCAAAGAAATGATCATAAGCCCCAGTAAAAGCATGTTCTGTTGCCCCCTCTTGTGTGACAGCAAAAGCCAAATCACCAATACGTTCTCTGAGTTCTTCTTGTGTTTCTGTCATGAAAACTCCTTTATAAATCGTGTGCGATTAATTGACTACCATTCTACTCCTCTCTAAATTATTTGTCAAGAAATTAAGATTCTGATATGATGGAACTATCGCAAACGATTGAAAGGAAATCCATGGAAAAGAACTACAAACTCTCACAGCAGCTTTGCTTTTCATTTTATACCATTAATCGCCTTTTCCACCAATTTTACAAACAGGCTTTAGAACCCTACGACTTAACCTATACTCAATACCTCGTTTTAGTCTCTCTTTGGGAAAAAGATTGCCGTAAATTGCAGGAGCTAGGTCAATCACTTGATTTAGCCAGCAACACTTTGACTCCCCTCGTTAAACGCTTGGAAGAAAAAGGACTTGTATTTAGAAGTAAGCCGGAAAATGACAAGCGCCAACTTTTTGTCAATCTAACAGAACAAGGACAGAAGCTTCGCCTAGACATTGAGCAGAAACTAATATCTTGTTTCCACCAGTTAGAAGGACTCTCAGAGGAACAAGCTGATTCTCTTCTTAGTAACAATCACGATCTCATTCACATGCTTCAAAAATACCTATCCTAAAAATAAAAATTCCGATACCTCAATGGTAAGCGGAATTTTTTTGATTTAAATCGCTTTTGTCATAAAGCCACGGCTCTCAAGAACCTTGAGCATGGCTGCTGCTGTGTCAAGGGCAGTAAAGAGTGGAATACCTGCTTCAATAGCAGAGCTACGAATAGCGGCTCCATCTTCATCAAAAGTACGTTTGGTACCAACCGTATTGACAATAGCCTGAACTTTACCTGAACGAACAAGGGCTGGGATGTCATTATCGTCATTTTCTCCCAATTTGTTAACTAGTACAGTATCTAGACCATTTTCAGCAAAGAATTTTTGAGTTCCTTCAGTCGCATAGATACCATAGCCAATAGCATCGAAGCGTTTTGCCAAATCAAGCGCTTCATCTTTGGTGTCGTCTGCAATAGTGAAGACAACATTACCAAAGGCTGGCAAGTGGAGGTAAGACGCTTCAAAAGCTTTATAGAGGGCTTTTTCAAGGGTCAAATCAGATCCCATAACCTCACCTGTCGATTTCATTTCAGGTCCGAGGAGACTATCTACCTTAGCCAACTTCGTGAATGAGAAGACAGGTGCCTTGACATGAACTTCCTGACTTTCAGGATAGAGCCCATCTTCATAACCAATTTCTGACAGTGTTTGACCAAGGATAAGTTTTGTAGCAACTTGAGCCATTGGGATATTGGTTACCTTAGATAAGAACGGCACTGTACGACTAGCACGAGGGTTAACTTCAATAACATAAACTGTTTCATCTTTGATAACAAACTGGATGTTCATCATACCGATACAGTTAAGACCAATCGCTAGACGTTTAGTGTAATCTGCAATGGTATCCTTAACTTGCTGAGAAAGGGTTTGTGGTGGGTAAACCGCCATTGAGTCCCCTGAGTGGACACCCGCACGCTCGATGTGCTCCATAATACCTGGAATAAGAACATTAGTCCCATCAGAGATAGCGTCCACTTCGCATTCACGTCCAACGATATAAGAATCAACCAAGACTGGGTGCTCTGGACTTGCCTTAACGGCTGTACGCATGTAAGAACGAAGATCTTCTTCATTTTCAACGATTTCCATGGCACGACCACCAAGAACGTAAGATGGACGAACAAGTACTGGGAAACCAATCTTGCGTGCTGCTGCGACAGCTTCTTCTTCATTAGTAGCTGTTTGACCCGGTGGTTGTGGGATATCCAAGTCTTTCAATGCTTTTTCAAAGAGGTCACGGTCTTCTGCACGATCCAAGTCCTCAACTTGAGTTCCCAAGATAGTTACACCTGCATTTGACAAGCTCTCTGCTAAGTTGATTGCTGTCTGTCCACCAAATTGGACAACCACACCTTTTGGTTGCTCCAACTCGATAACGTTCATCACGTCTTCAAATGTTAGCGGCTCGAAGTAGAGCTTATCAGATACTGAGAAGTCTGTCGAAACCGTCTCTGGATTTGAGTTCATGATAATGGCTTCGTAACCAGCAGCTTGGATAGCCTTAACAGAGTGAACAGTTGCATAGTCAAATTCAACCCCTTGACCGATACGGATAGGACCTGAGCCAAGAACAATGACAGATTCTTTATCTGACTTAATGGATTCATTTTCCCACTCGTATGTTGAATAGAAGTAAGGAGTTGATGACTCAAATTCGGCCGCACAGGTATCAACCATTTTGTAAACTGGCAAAATGTTATTTTCCGTACGAAGAGTACGAACGCTAGCCGTTTCTGTATTCCATAGGTCTGCAATCTTACGGTCTGCAAAGCCATTGCGTTTTGCCTCTTTAAGAGTATCTAGATCTCCGACATTGGCTTTGAGCTCTTCTTCAATTTCAAAAATATGGAGTAATTTATCCAAGAAGAAGATATCAATCTTAGTCAGCTCTGCAATTTCCTCGATGCTAAAGCCACGACGGATAGCTTCTGACACGTAGAAGAGACGGTCATCTTGAGCTTTGACAATCTTCTCAAAAAGCTGGTCATCGCTGGCTTCTGTAAGCTCAGGCATATCGTTGTGGTAAACACCGATTTCTAGCGAACGGCAGGCTTTAAGAAGTGATTCTTCAATATTACGACCAATTGCCATAACCTCACCAGTTGCCTTCATCTGAGTTCCTAGACGACGTTCACCATTTTCAAATTTATCAAATGGGAAGCGAGGAATTTTAGCAACCACATAGTCAAGGGCAGGTTCAAACATGGCGTAAGTCGTACCTGTAACAGGGTTGATCATCTCATCCAAGGTCAAGCCAACTGCAATCTTAGCTGCCAATTTAGCAATCGGATAACCAGTCGCTTTTGAAGCAAGGGCAGATGAACGTGATACACGAGGGTTAACCTCAATGACATAATATTTGAAGCTGTGTGGATCAAGGGCTAACTGAACGTTACAACCACCTTCGATTTTAAGGGCACGAATAATTTTCAAGCTGGCATCACGCAACATTTGATTTTCGATGTCAGAAAGGGTTTGCGTTGGGGCAAATACAATCGAGTCACCTGTGTGGATACCAACTGGGTCAAAGTTTTCCATGTTACAAACAACAAGGGCGTTGTCGGCGGCATCGCGCATCACTTCGTACTCAATTTCTTTGAAACCAGCGATTGAACGCTCAATCAAACATTGAGTAACTGGTGACAATTTCAAACCATTTTCAGCAATTTCACGCAATTCTTCTTCATTGGCACACATACCACCACCAGTACCACCAAGGGTGAAGGCTGGACGGACGATAACAGGGTAGCCGATTTGATTAGCAAATGCTACCGCTTCTTCAACAGTGTTAACAATCTCTGACTCAGGAATGGGTTGTTGTAAATCTTCCATCAACTGCTTGAAGAGGTCACGGTCCTCAGCTTGGTCAATCGCTGACAATTTTGTCCCCAAAAGCTCAACACCAAGTTCATCAAGGATACCAGCTTTTGACAATTCCATGGCCATGTTAAGACCTGTTTGACCACCAAGAGTTGGGAGCAGAGCATCTGGGCGCTCTTTACGTAGGATACGTGTCACAAATTCTAAGGTGATAGGTTCAATATAAACCTTATCAGCAATCTCTTTATCCGTCATAATAGTCGCTGGGTTAGAGTTAACAAGAACAACACTGTAGCCCTCTTCTTTCAAAGCAAGACAAGCTTGTGTCCCAGCATAGTCAAACTCAGCTGCCTGACCGATAATAATCGGACCAGACCCAATCACCATAATTTTTTTAATATCAGAACGTTTAGGCATTTTATAAGATATAAAGGGCGTTAAGCGGACATAGACAAAATAGGAGTTTTGACGAAGAACTCAAGGTTCTAGGAAAAACTCTCTTTTTGTCAAAGTCCGTAGCCCGTATTCAGTTAGACTGAATAACGAACTCCCTTTCTCCTTTCTATTTGCTATGTCACTGCATAGCATTAAATAAGATTCTCCGACGCTATTTAGCATGAAAAATAGCCTTTCATGCTAAATAGCTAGTGTATGTGCTATCTAAGGTCATTAGAACTTAGCCTTACCTGACTACTAGCTTCAGTTAAAGCCAGGCATGCTCAGACCTTGTCTATTTGTCGACTCTCTGGTCGATATTAAATAAAGCAATTACTATCAGACAAATGGTCAATGATAGCAAGTTAAACCAAGTGACTACTCACCAGCTTGAAAAGCGTCAATCAACTCAAGAAACTCATCAAAGAGATAACTTGCATCGTGTGGACCTGGTGCTGCATCTGGGTGGAATTGTACTGAGAAAGCTGGGAAGTCACGGTGACGAACACCCTCTACAGATTTATCATTAATTTCCTCATGCGTCACCATCAAGCAATCTGGAAGAGTGTCACGATCAACAGCAAATCCATGGTTCTGACTGGTAAAGTCAACACGTCCTGTCGCAATTTCACGAACGGCATGGTTGAATCCGCGGTGTCCAAACTTCATCTTGTAAGTTGTCGCACCGTTAGCCAAGCTAAACAGCTGATGTCCCATACAAATACCGAAAATTGGAATTTTACCTTGCACCCCTCGAATCATTTCCAAAGCATGGGGTACATCAGTTGGGTCCCCAGGACCATTTGACAACATGACACCATCTGGATTGAGATGAAGAACTTCCTCAGCTGTAATATCATGTGGCACAACGGTCACATTACAATCACGCTTTGAAAATTCACGTAGAATAGAGTGTTTAAGACCAAAATCAACTAAAACAATGTTTTTACCTACACCTGGAGCTGGGTAAGCTGTCTTAGTAGATACTTGCTCAATATTATTTGTCGGAAGGACTGTTGCACGCAATTGGTCTTGAAGATGCTCAATCGTATCACCAGCATTAGCAAGTGTAGCCTTCATGGTACCATGCTGACGAATAATTTTAGTCAATGCACGCGTATCAATCCCTGAAATTCCTGGAATACGTTTAGCTTTCAAAAATTCATCTAAGGTCATCTGATGACGCCAGTTGCTAGCTCGACGCGCATTTTCAGAAACCACAACTCCTTTACAAGTTGGCGTAATTGACTCGTAATCATCACGGTTAACACCATAATTTCCAACAAGTGGATAAGTAAATGTTAAAATCTGCCCATTGTAGGACTGATCAGTGATTGATTCCTGATACCCAGTCATCCCTGTATTAAAGACAATCTCTCCAGTAACATCAATGTCTGCACCGAATGCCTTGCCTTCAAAAATCGTTCCATCCTCTAAAATCAAAAGTCGTTTTGTCATTATTTTCTCCTCGTAGAAACCTCTCTGGGTTCCTTTAACGTTATTCGTTTACTTTATGCCTTACCCTTTAAAATAGCCTCTAAGATAGCCATACGAACATAAACACCATTTTGCATCTGTGCCACAATGCGAGATTTTGGTGCTTCCACCAATCGATCCGCTATCTCAACATCACGATTGACAGGTGCAGGATGCATGATAATAGCTGACTCCTTGAGAGCATCATAGCGTTTTTGCGTCAGACCAAATCGCTCGTGATAAGTCTCTTTTGAAAATCCTGCTGCACTATCATGACGTTCGTGTTGAACACGTAGTAACATCAAAACATCAAGCTCTTCGATGATGTCATCAATGGCAACGTGCTCACCATAGACATCAAACTCTTCAGAGTACCATTCACTAGGACCAGCAAAGTAAAGCTTTGCTCCTAGCCTTTTTAAGATTTGCATATTTGATTTAGCAACTCTTGAATGGCTAATATCTCCAGCGATACAAATGTTTAGATTTTCAAAATAACCAAACTCTTGGTAGATTGTCATTAAATCAAGTAAGCACTGACTCGGATGCTGTCCAGAACCATCTCCACCATTGACGATAGCCGTCTGAATAGTCCTACTATCAACCAATTCTTTGTAGTAATCAACTTCCGAATGCCTCACAACACAGATATCAATACCTAGAGCAGACATGGTCAAAATCGTATCATAAAGCGTCTCACCTTTGTTGACTGAGCTAGCTTTAGCATCAAACTCAATGACATCCAAACCCAGCTTTTTCTCTGCAACTTCAAATGATTTATGAGTTCTGGTTGACGATTCAAAGAAAAGATTTGCAGCAAAATACTGTCTATCCAAATCAAATTTTGCTGACCCATTTTTAAAAGCAATTCCTCGCTCAATCAGGCCTAGAACCTCTTCGTTTGATAATGTTTCCATAGTCACTAAATGATTAAGTGACACCTGTCCGTTTGTAATGGTCATACTTATTTCCTTACTTCATCTGAGAAATAACACTTAATCCTTATTTGGAAGGATTTGATACAAAATAATTCCTAAAAGAGTTGAGAAGGCAACTCCTGAGATTTGCAAGCCGTTGATTTGAAGCATCAAGCCACCGATACCAGATACCAAAATAACACTTGCAATCAATAGATTCTTTTTGTTATCCATATCTGTTTTAGATTCAATCAAAATCTTCAACCCACTTGCTGCAATAACACCAAAGAGTGCAATCGAAATTCCTCCGATAACTGGTGTTGGAATTGATTGGATTAGGGCTGATACCTTACCAACAAAGCTTAGTAGAACAGCGATTGCTGCTGCACCAGC
Source organism: Streptococcus saliviloxodontae (assembly GCF_016908655.1). Classification (GTDB taxonomy): domain Bacteria; phylum Bacillota; class Bacilli; order Lactobacillales; family Streptococcaceae; genus Streptococcus; species Streptococcus saliviloxodontae. The sequence goes on along the minus strand of NZ_JAFBEI010000015.1, from coordinate 27,577 downwards.
AATGACATAAACAGAATAGATCTTATTCAATGCCATAACACCGATATTTTCCCCATAAGACGTTACAGGAGGTGCTCCCAAGAAACCTGCAATAATTTGTGCAACACCATCCCCAGTCAATGTTTTTTCGAGCCCAGGATCTTTGAAATAGTCACGTCCTGTCAAACTATTTAATACCATGACATGCCCAAAGTGCTCAGTCATTGTTACAAAAGCAATTGGGGCCATTGTTAAGATTGCACTTGGATACCATTTAAATCCGTATGAAATAAAAGGAATATCTACAGATGGCATGGTCAACCAAGCAGAACTAGCTACTTTGGTAAAATCAACATAAGTTTCTCCAGTGAAAACACCCAACACAAGTGCAAATAGATAGCCTGTTAAAAGACCCAGCAAAATCGGAATAATCCCAATAATTCCCTTACCGTAGATATTAAATAGGATAACCGCAAACAAGGTTACCAAACCAATTAAAAGGAATGGAAGGCTGTAGACATTGTTATTATACATCACATCATTGACTGCTGTTGCTGCCAAACTCAGCCCGATAACCATGATAATTGGTCCTACTACAATTGGTGGCAATACCTTATCAATCCACTCATTTCCGATTGCTTTTACAATCAAAGCAACAATCAGATAAACCAAACCACCTGTAATCGCACCTTGTCCAACTGCCGCAATACCGTCTGTTTTCATCAACATCTGCATGGCAGCAATGTAGGCGAAACTTGAACCCATATAGGCCGGAATTTTATACTTGGTTACTGACAAGTGTGCCAAGGTTCCTAAACCACTTGAGAGGAGGGCGACCGCTGGGTCAATCCCAACCAAAATTGGGACAAGTACAGTTGAACCAAACATGGCAAACAAGTGTTGGAAGGATAAACCTAGTAACATTCCTGGTTTCGGCATATCGTGGACATCATATTTTACGTCGTTCATGATTAATGAATAACTCCTAATCTAATTTAATCTGGATCAATAAGGGAAACACTATCTTGTCCATCAACTTCAGTGACTTGGACAATGATTTCTTCACTGCTACTTGTTGGAATATTTTTACCAACATAGTCAGCACGGATTGGTAATTCACGATGTCCTCGGTCTACAAGAACAGCAAGGCTCAGTCTAGCAGGTCGGCCAAGGCTAAAGACATTGTCAATAGCCGCACGAATTGTACGTCCTGTATAGAGGACATCATCGATCAAGATAATATCACGCCCTGTGATATCAACAGGCATAACCGTTGTATTTTCAGACACCTTGACGTCATCTCGAAATGAACGAATATCCAACTCACCAACAGGAATATCTAAATCCTCTAATTGCTTCAGGCGTTCTTGAATGCGACGGGCAATGAAAACACCTCTAGTCTTAATACCTGCAAGAACGATGTTATCGAGGTTCTTATTACGCTCAATAATTTCATAAGTAATACGTGTAATGGCACGTTTCATAGTGACATCATCAACGATTTCTTTTCGTTTCATGGGAAAGTTCCTTTCTACAATAAACAGTTGCTACAAGCAAACAAAAAATCTCCTTGAAAACAAGGAGATACACAAATATAAGTACAGTCCACCCGCACTTTTTTCCATGGTCTCCTTGCCTGCCTCACGGGACAGTATTAAAGGAATATTATTTATATTTATAATACCAAAATCCTGTATCATTTGCAAGCTATTACCAAATGCAATCAATGAAAAACTGTAGCGTTACAATAGATATCAAATACGTACCAACTCACTGCTACACTGGTCAGCTACCTGATAAATTCTATCAGTATACCATCATTGACGAGGCCAGTCGAGAACGATTTATCTATCCATTCAAGGAACAATCTTCTCATTCAACTGTTCAGTTTGTTCACATGGCCATTAAACACTTTGGATACAAACCCAAAATTATTCAAACAGATAATGGTTTTGAGTTTACCCATTTCAAGGAGACTAAACAAGTACACCCACTTGACCTACTTTGTCAGGAATTAGATATTGAACACAAATTGATTAGACCACGAACGCCTAGACATAATGGAAAGGTAGAACGCAGTCATCGAAATGACAATAGACGTTTCTACCAAAACTTATCTTTCTACTCCTATGAAGACCTCATCAAGCAGATGAAGAAATACCTGGATCATTCCAATAGACTACCTATGCAAACTTTAGGCTGGCAATCTCCTATCGATATCAGAAAAGCTTTATTAGGAGCTAGCTCCTAATAAAGCTTAACAAATGGTTATCTTCAAAGTTACTTTTTGGTCTCACATCATTGACAAAGGTACATTACCAAATGCAATCAATGAAAAACAGAACCTCATACAAGGTTCTGCGTATTTTGCGATTAAAAAATTCCCAAAGGTAGCAAACGACCCAAGATTGACACCAACCCCATACTATAAAGATAAATAGAAAGCGGTTTACCTAGTAAAATGATTATCATAAATCTTCTATAGGACATCGAGGTTGTCCCTGCTAAAAGGCATAGGAGATCATCTGGTGCGATAGGAATAAAGATTGCTAGGGCAAAAAATCGTGAAAAACGGCTGTGATCTGTCGTTCGAGTTTCATATTTAGCAATCGTCTCTGGTTTAAAGAAAAAATGCAGTATCGGACGACCAAATGTTTTAGCAATATGAAAGGCTAAAAAGGAGCCTAGGCAGATACCAATGTAATTCCAAAGAAAGCCCCATCCTGTACCAAAAATCACCACACCAATTGCAGATGAAACACCACCTGGTAATATTGGAACAATCACCTGAAAAATTTGGAATAAGACAAACAGTAAAGGTCCCCATACGCCTGCTGATTTAATAATCGCCTGTAGCTTCTGCTTATCGGTGATATAACCTTGACTATAAAGATAGAACATAATCACTAGAATGATTAAAAAAACAATCCAACTCATCACTTTGATAGCAAAGCGAATCTTATGGCGATCTTGTAACGATGTCGTCATACGAGTTTCTCCTTTTTCTTAATGATTAGGACGTAATGCTTTCAATGTTTTTTGGAAAATTTCTGGAGCTTCAGCTGAAAAAGTAACCAAGTCCCCAGTAGTGGGATGAGTAAAACCTAAGGTTTGAGCATGCAAAAATTGCCCATTTCCTTTCAATGTTTTACGCGGACCATAAAGAGGGTCACCTGCCACAGGATGTCCGATATAAGCCATATGAACACGGATTTGATGAGTACGTCCAGTCTCCAAAGTCAATTCAACTAGCGTATAATCACCAAATCTCTCCATGACTTGAAAGCGTGTGACAGCAGGTTTACCTTTTGCCGTAACTGCTTGCTTTTTACGATCCTTTTCAGAACGCCCAATTGGAGCTTCAATAACACCTCTATCATTTGGCAGATTCCCATGAACAATTGCGAGATACTTACGTAGTGACTTTTGTTCCTTCAATTCTGCAGCTAAGGCATTGTGAGCGCGATCGTTTTTAGCAATCATCAACAAGCCTGATGTGTCCTTATCAATGCGGTGAACAATTCCTGGTCGAACAACACCATTAATTGAAGATAAGTCCTTCACATGATACATCAAAGCGTTGACAAGCGTTCCAGACGAATGACCTGCCGAAGGATGCACAACCATTCCTTGAGGTTTATTGACTACTGCGACATCATCATCTTCATAGATGATATCAATCGGAATATCTTCTGCTTGATAATCAAGCACTTCCTCTTCAGGAATCTGATAGGAGATGACGTCTCCTTCTTTCACAGCGTATTTAGCTTTTTTAGCTTGACCATTAACCAAAACAAATCCTGCCTTGATTTGGTCGTTAGCTTGAGCACGTGAGAGCACTGATAAATCTGCCAATGCTTTATCTAATCGACTCCCTGCTTCTTTAACGATTACTTCCATTTTCCTCTTCTTTCCAAAAGGCGATCATCAAAACAACCACCCCAATTGTTAAATAAGAATCTGCCATATTAAAAATAGCAAAATTCATAAAATCTAAATGTACCATATCCACGACATAACCTAGGCGCAAGCGATCTATAAAATTCCCCAAACCACCTGCTATAATCAGGCTCAATCCCGACAAAAGCCAATACGATCCATTAAAATGCTTCCACAAATAATAAAGCGCACTTCCGATAACAAGAAAGGTTATCACTGTAAATAACCACTGCTGATTTTGTAGCATTGAAAACGCTGCGCCATAATTTCGCAAGTGGGTTAAACTAAAAACACCTGGTAAAAAAGAAACGACTTCATCAAGCTGAAGATGAGACACAATCCATGCTTTAGAAAGCTGATCGAGTATAATCATACCGACGATGGCAACTGGAACAATTACTTTACGCATCTCTTTCCTCCTTAAGGTCTGTATTTATCAAAATAGTCAGTCATCACAGTGATGAATTTTAAGGCACAGGTTGATAGGTTGGTATCTCGTCGTTTCACATAAACCATCTTATTAGAGAGATTATCCTCTAAAGGAATAACCGTAATGCCATTAACGCTACGACTATCCAAGAATCCTGATCCTGTCGCATAAGCATCCGTACGCTCTAAAATACCATTCAGCGTTGCTCGATCCGTCACATTAAAAAGAAGAGAAGACTCTGTCGTATCTACAAAATTCTCAGAGTAGTAAAGGTACTGGTCCTGCTCTTGAGTGAAACGTACCGTAGGCAATCCAATCAAATCATCCATGACTAAACTACTTCTACCTGCCAAAGGATGGTCCTTAGCTAAATAAATATGTGTTTTAAACGGGATCAAATCTACAGATTCCAAACCAAGCTTATCCATGCGTTGTTGAATCCCTTTGAGGTTTTGATTGTTGAGGTAGATAATCCCCAACTCGCTATGTCCTTGAGCAACCTCGTCTAAAATTTGAATTGTCGTAGACTCATAAATTCGAAAATCCCTATATTCAGGGTATTCTTTAGAAAAAGCAGTCATCAAAGGAGGTAAAAAATCATAGTGTTGACTCGCAATAGAAAATTGTTGATTATCCGTATCTGATTGCGAAAACTGTTTCTCAAAAGAATCAAAGCTTTTAACAACTTCTAACGATTTTTCATAAAAAGTCATTCCCCGACTTGTTAAAACTGCGCCTGTCGTTGTTCGTGTAAAAATTTGGAAGCCTAACTCTGCTTCTAGATCACGCACAGCAACAGATAAACTTGGCTGACTTACGTATAATTTATTGGCTGCTTCACGAAAAGTTCCGCTATTAGCGATAGCAACAACATAACGTAATTGTTGAATATTCATATCACACACTTTCTTATTACAATACTTCTATCTATTATACCAAATTTTAAGGAAAGACGCTCTTGCAAAAAGCTTTTAATACCTTCTTATGTTTCTCTCATCCAAAGCTGACTCTTCTAAACTTAATGCTACAATAATCTCTCTCCAAAAAAGACAAATCAGAAATAGCACTGATTTGTCTTCTTTTTATTGCACTCTAAATGCTTTCAGAGACTGCTTCTGTTGACCATCTTTATCAAAATTTTCAGGCGATAGCCAGTTTTCAAAAGCTAATTTCAAACTAGGCCACTCACTATCAATGATAGAGAACCAATCCGTATCTCGTGTTCTCCCCTTATAGACTGTATGTTGACGAAAAGTGCCTTCATATCTAAAGCCTAAACGCTGTGCTGCCTGAGCAGATGGCTTATTAAAACGATCACACTTCCACTCATAGCGGCGATAGCTAAGTTCTTCAAAGACATACTTCATAACAAGGTATTGAGCTTCTGTCGCTGCTCTGGTCTTCTGCAGTGCCGGTGCATAAATAACACGCCCCATCTCAACAACTCGATTATGGGGATCAATTCGCATCAAAGAAAAAGTACCGAGTACCTTTCCAGAATACTTCTCTCGAATCGCAAAAAAGTAAGGATTTTCTGATACTTGGTATTCTTCTAGACAAGTACGAACAGCCTCTTTTGAGGTGAATGGCTGTCCATACATGTAGGTCCAATCTGATGGATCAACCTGTTTCCAATAAAAATCTGCAACATCATCTAGATGCTTCTTGGCATCAATATGTTCAAGCCGACAGTAATTTCCTTCCAAAACAGATACATCAGGCATAGCACCCGATGTATAACCTAACAGACTTTCCCCAATCTCTTGTCCATAAACATTCACAACCATAAGCAACCTCCTTGGCTTGTTATCATTATTTTAGCACCTCTCACTGTTTTTGCAAGACATCATAAGACGATTTTGTAAAAAAGGAACTTCAGTCTCTTTGAAAATAAAATAGGCTTTCCGAAATTACGGAAAGCCTATTTTATGAGGTTTTTAAACCTTATTTAGCGATTGGGTAAACAGATACTTGTTTTTTATCGCGACCTTTACGTTCGAAACGAACAACACCTTCAACTTTAGCGAAAAGTGTGTCATCGCCACCACGTCCAACGTTTACACCTGGATAGATGTGTGTACCGCGTTGACGGTAAAGGATTGATCCACCTGAAACTGTTTGACCGTCAGCTGCTTTAGCACCAAGACGTTTAGCTTGTGAATCACGACCATTTGATGTAGAACCTCCACCTTTTTTGTGGGCGAAAAGTTGCAAGTTAGCAAGATTCATTTTTAACATAATGTTGTGTCCTCTCTTATTCTTAATTGGTAATAACCTTAGCACTTACAAATTCAGCAGAATTATCAGCTAAATTGGTTATTCCTAGAAGAAAGCTCTCAAATAAAACTTGTGCCTTCTCCTCTGTTTTTTGGGCTACTTGAGAAATATCTATCTTCATATAACCCCCATCAATCTCATCGATGTCTAAATCAACAGTACAGTTGGCCAACACTTCTAGGCTATTAACTAAGTTAATGGCAAGTGTTGAAACAGCTGCGCATACGATATCAAATCCATACTCACCAGCTCCAGCATGTCCCGTCAGCTCAACGCTTTCGAGACTACCTTCATGACGAATAAAGGTTACTTGAATCATATTAGCTTAGAATTAAGCGTTGATAGCGTTGACAACAACTTTTGTATAAGGTTGACGGTGACCTTGTTTACGGTGGCTACCTTTTTTAGGTTTGTATTTGAATGTTACAACTTTCTTTTGTTTTCCTTGTTTTTCAACAGTTCCAACAACAGTAGCTCCTTCAACAACTGGAGTACCAACTTTAGTTGTTTCTCCACCAACAAGAACAACTTCGTTAAATGTAACTTCTGCTCCTGCTTCAACGTCAAGTTTTTCAACGTAGATAGCTTGACCTACTTCAACTTTAACTTGTTTTCCACCAGTTTTGATGATTGCGTATGTGCTCATTATGCACCTCCTATAAAATTTTGTTTGAGGAAGACCTCTTGTGAAGACTCGCCTAGTACCGTGAGTACGAAACTGCTTGAAACGGTAGTCGTGCGGTTGCACAGGATGTGCATTTAGTCAACATTGCTATTCTATCACGCTGTTTCTTCTTTTTCAAGGATTTATCATTAAATTTCTCAAAAATATTTTATGTCACTGCTATTTTCAATAGACCAAAGACTATCTTTTTCATGAGCTCTTCAAAACTCCTTACATCAAGACTTTTATCCGACACCATTATCTGATAAACTTCACTTCCTTCACAGTAGAGATGCTCTGTCAACTCAAAGCCATTTCTTTCATAAAAGGACAGGCGCTTCAAGCGTTGGTCATAGTTTTCAGCCTCTTCATCGATCGGTTCGATAGCTAGCAGTTGTGGGCGATGCCCTGCTTCTTCCTTTAATTTTTGAAGAATGGCAGAGCCGTATCCCTTGGATTGTGAATGGCTACTAACGGCTAAGAATAATATGAAATAGATATGCTCGTCCGCAATAACATAAGCCAGACCAACAAAGTCTTCCCCGTCATAAAAAGCATACCAATCAGCTAACTTGCGCCAACTATTGAGCATTAACAAAGAATAGGGCAAACGCTCTTCTGGTGGGAAGGCTTGTTTGTACAGCTGTTTTACTTGCTTGGATATTTTTGAAAAAGGATAGACCTTTTGTGCCCTTATTTCCATTTTAGATTCACCAATTCAGTCATTTCCTTGTAGGCAGTGTCAACACGCGCTTTCATCGAGTCGTCAAGAACATCGCGGTATTTTCCACCCTCGATAAAGTCCTCCAAGATAAGGGTACGATAATCACGGTATTCATAACCATAAGTTGAATCATAAGTTCCTTTTCCCCAAGACCAAACTAAGGTTGGGTGAGCTTTCACTGTTTTAATGGTCGTTTGTTTTCCTGATTTTTCAAAGGTGACATCCATCAGTAGACCACGTTCTGTCCAAATATCATCAACCGTTTCCTCACGTTGATTAGAGATAAAATTCCCCATTGAATAGATGATAAATTTCTGTTGACCATCTTTTTTAATGATTTCTGAAGGTTCTGCAACATGTGGGTGACCTCCAAAAACAACATCCGCTCCCCAATCGATCATCTTATGGTAGAGGGTAACCTGCTCATCTGTCGGTGTTCGTTGGTATTCCACACCCATCTGAGGCATCACAATGGTTACATCAGCTTCTTTCTCTGCTTTTTTCAAATCAGCCTTTATCTTCTCTTCGTTTAAATCTGATAGGTGAGCATTGTATTCTTCACTTGTTAAGTTGGCATCCATACCATTATAACCGTAAGCATAGCCTAAAATAGCTATTTTGATACCATTAACTTCCTTGATGAGGATATCCTCTTTGTCTCGGTTCTCCTTGTAAATCCCAATTGTTGATAGACCTAGATTTTCAAAAGTGTTAACGGTGTTAATCGCTCCAGATAGCCCCGAATCTAGAATATGATTATGAGCCAAATCAATAACGTCATAGCCTGTATCTTTAAGAGTTGTGGCTATTTCAGACGGTGCATTAAATAAAGGATACCCTGCTAATGGGTAGTCCGAACTAATCGTCCCCTCATAATCCCCAATTGCCAAATCAGCTGAGCTGATCCAATCCTTTGCATACTGAAAATAATCATCAAAATGATAAGTGCCGTCGGATTGTAGCGCACTGGTGTAGAGGATATCGTGTAATAGAATATCTCCATTTGCGACAACGCGAGCGGTTTGTGGTGTTTTGGACTGTTTGGTCGAAGCAGGGCCAGCTTGAGTAAACTGACCTGTAACATCGCTATATGTCGCCGTTAAAAATGCCAGACCAAGCACACCTAAACAAGCTAGACTGGTCTTTTGATATGGTAATCTCATCAGAGTCCTCCTAAACATTTTCTTTCTTTTATTATAGCATATACCTGTACCTATGTTTTATCCCAATCATGCTTGGAGTAAAACAAAAAGAAGCTGAGACGACAGTCTTTAGCTTCTTATCTTTTTATCATATCATTTTTGTTATCAGTGTTTCTCCCACACACTTCATTAGGTGTTTTAGTTCAAAAACTACTGCTACGTGGAGGTGGGGAAATCTAGGATTGATATTATCCCACTCTCTACCTATAGCAAGTCGTCGATTAAGTCATCAACTTGATCTTGGTTTTCTTCAACTGGGGTGATTTCGGTAATGATAATGCCTGCCACTGCTCGTTCAACCAAACCTTCGACGTCCATGCGTCGCTCATACTGCTCGGCATTTTTGATTTTTGGATTTGTTTTTGGACGATCTGGTGCAAAAATGGTGCAGCAATCCTCAAAAGGCTGGATGGAAATGTCAAAGGTATCAATCTTTTGAGCAATATCAATAATTTCCAGCTTGTCCATGGTGACTACTGGACGAATAACAGGTGTTGTTGTCACCGCATTGATGGCCTGCATTGATTCTAAGGTTTGACTAGCAACCTGACCAAGACTTTCGCCGTTAATAATGACCAGACCATTTCTGACCTCACGAATGCGATCAGTAATACGCATCATGAAACGACGTGTTAGTGTCATCAAGTAAGCCTCTGGTGCCTTTTCCTTGATTTCTTCTTGAATTTCCGTAAACGGCACTTCAATAAACTGAATATTACCACCGAATTTAGTCAATTTACGGGTCAAATCGTGAGCTTTTTTCAGTGCTCCTGGACTGGTGTACGGAGGGCTAGCAAAATGCACCGCCTCGATATCGACTCCACGTTTAAGAGCTAGAAAACCTGCAACTGGTGAGTCAATCCCACCTGATAGCATGAGCATTCCCTTACCAGAGGTACCTACAGGAAGCCCTCCAGCACCCTTAATTTCTTCGTAAGAAATGTAAGCAGCTTCATCACGGATTTCGACCTTGAGGTTAATGTCAGGCTTTTTCATCTGAGCCTGAATGTTCGGTAGAACCTCAAAAACAGCGCCACCCAAAGTCTGATTAAGCTCACGTGAATCCAGTTCAAAGGAATGGTCAGCACGCTTGCTTGATACCTTGAAAGTCATGCCTTCTTGGTAAATGTCTGTCATAATGTCCTGCACCGCTTTTTTCAAAACAGCCACATCCTTGTCCAGACGATAAACAGGATTGAAGGCTTGAATCCCAAAAATTTGCTTGAGGGACTCTGCGACTGGTTCGTAGTCTGTTCCATTAAGGAAAACGTGCCCACGGTCACGGTCGGCCGTCACCTTAACATTTGGATAGATAGACAAAACATCCTGAATATTGTGTTTCAATTTATTGATGAAACGCATGCGGTTTTTGCCTTTAGTTGATAGCTCGCCGTAACGAACCATGATTTCTGAATAAGTTAGTGTCATTTCCTTTTCCTTCTAAGTGTGAGAATGACTATCACCTCACCTTTTTCGTTTTGTCATAGATTTGTTTGAAAATTGTTAAAAATTGCTCAACCTGACCCATATCATTGTCATCATCGAGACTGATACGGACTGCGGTTTGAGCGATTTTAGTCGGCACGCCCATTGAAATCAAGGTTCCAGCGGGTTTACCAGCCTTAGACGAGCAGGCAGAGGTTGTCGAGATGTAAATCTCGTGCTCTTCAAAGGCATGAACAATCACCTCTCCACGGACATTCTTGATACCAAACGTTAGAATATTAGGTGCAAAGTCCCCGCCGTCCTCAGAAAATAGACTAATAGCATCGTGCCTTGCCAACTCAGTGTAGATGATTTCTTTCATCTTAGCAATCTTTGGTAAGCTTCTTTCTTCCTTGTCCAAAGTCAATCGCAGAGCCTTTGCCATAGCAGCGATACCGGCTACATTTTCAGTGGTTGAGCGAAGGTCTCCTTCTTGACCGCCACCTGTCAATAGCGGAGCAATTTTCTTGCCTGTCTTTTTATAGAGGAAGCCAACTCCACGCACAGCATGGAACTTGTGTCCTGAAAAAGAAGCCAAGTCCACACGATCAGTCAGATAAGCGTGAGTAGGGATTTTACCAATCGCCTGCACAGCATCGACATGGAAGGTAATGGTCGGCTTGTCAGCTAAAAGATTTGAAATGGCTTGAATAGGCTGAATAGATCCAATTTCATTATTGACTGCCATAATAGAAACCAAAATGGTATCAGGTCTCAAAAGCGCAGCCAATTGCTCCACATCGACAAACCCTCTAGCATCAACGGGTGCATAAGAAACATCAAAACCTTGTGTGCTCAGCCATTTTGCCGACTCCTTAATAGCTGGATGCTCAATATCAGAAACAATGATATGCTTTCCGTAGCGCGCCTTCTCAAAAGCCACTCCCTTGAGCGCCCAGTTATCACTTTCTGTTCCGCCAGATGTAAAGAAAATCTCTTTGGCGTCCTTTCCTAGAAGTTCTGCAATTTGTTTCCGTGATGCTTCCAGGATACGTGTCGCTTGACTTCCTAAGTTGTGAAGACTAGATGGATTACCCCAGATTTTGCTTGAGACCTCTTGATAGGTACGTAAGGCTTCTGGGTAGGGGATAGTTGTCGCAGAGTTGTCTAAATAAATCATGTGATATCCTTTGTTGTTTACTCAATCCTTATCATTATACCATAGTTTTTGAAGGGAAGTCTCTTTGAAATTCGAGTTTTCTTTAGCATTTTTTAAAAGAAAATCATATAATAGAATCTAGAAATAAAAAGGAGTTTTTCAATGTCAAACTACTCACGCAGTCGTAAAACTGAACAACCAGAACCTTCTAAAAAAGTGACAACTCATGTCAAAACAGGATTTTCTGCCCTTCAAAAAACAGTGGCTACTCTTGCTTCAATATTTTCGATCATTGTCGCTTCAATCACCATTACGAACTACATGAATCAGTCATCAAAAAACTCGGATACAGATTCTAGTAAACCCTCTACAACTGTTGTCATCAAAGAAAGAACGAATAATCAGACAGATAACTCTGCTACAACGACTTATCAAGACTCATCTGACTTTAGTAACGATGACCAATATAATACAACAACTACTGATAGCTACCAATCTAGCTCATCAGCTGTGAGCGAAGCAACTGAAAGTCAATCAAATGATAGCGGCACTGATACAACGTCAGGTGCAACTAACTCAGCAGGAAACGATAGTAACCTTAGTCAATAAATTAATACATTAGAGCCACCAACAAAAAAGATGGTGAGACTAGACTGCACCCCAAAAGTTAGACATAGAACCTAACAATTGGGGTGCTATTTTTATAGCATTAAGTTAAGTGGTGCAAAAAAGGTAACTTTATCACCCTTATCCATGCTTGACGACGCTTGATCTCATAAAGTGTGCTATAATGCTCCTATGACTTATCAAGAAACACTACAATTTATTCACTCCTTCAAAGCTAACGGTCGACAGACTAGCCTCAAACGCATGAACTGGCTACTAGAGCAAGTTGGAAATCCCCAACATCGTTTCTCTGCTGTACATATTGTTGGAACCAATGGAAAAGGGTCTACTACTGCCTACCTCCAACATATTTTCACACAATCAGGTTACCAAACTGGAACTTTCACCTCTCCTTTTATTACTCGTTTTAACGAGAGAATCGCTATTGATGCCAATTCTATTTCTGATGATGATTTGATTACTCTAGTAGAGCAGCTAAAACCTTATCTCCTGAAAGTAGAGAAAGAAACTGACTTGGGTTCTGTGACAGAGTTTGAGTTGGTTACCTTACTGATGTTTCTTTACTTCGCACAGCAAAACGTTGATATCGCCTTTATCGAAGCTGGTATCGGTGGAGAATACGATGCCACCCATGTCTTTCATCCAAGAGCAATGGTCTGCACGTCTATCGGATTTGACCATACAGATAAACTTGGCACCTCTCTGATTGATATTGCCAAACATAAGGTTGGTGTTATCGAAGACGATCTTCCTTTTATCTTCGCTAAAGTTCCCAACAAGGCACGACAGGTCTTTTACAACACTGCCTATGAATACGAAGCTCCTACCTTTGAACTAGGGCAGGATTTCAAGATTTTGACGAAAGGCAACGCTTTTGATTTTTCTTATCATGACATCCGTTTATCCGATATCAAACTTAAAATGCTAGGGCAGCACCAACAATCCAATGCCGCACTAGCCATTATGACCAGCCTTGTCCTGTCAGAAGAATTTCCCAATATTAACCTAAGTCATATCAAAACTGGCTTGGAAAAAGCGACCTGGCCGGGGCGAAGCGAGCTTATGACAGATAACATCATCTTAGATGGTGCCCATAACCCACAAGGTTTAGAGAGTTTGAAGGACATGCTTGACAGCAACTTCTCCGACCGTCAAATCCACATTCTCTTTGCAGGACTGAAACGTAAACCCATTAGCCAGATGCTAGCCATACTAGATGATTTTGACCTCAGTGTGACTAGCTTTGATTTCTTTGAAGCCTTACCTTTGGATGACTATGATGAATCATTTAACAAGGTGACGCATTACCAGAACTGGCTAGCTCAAAGCCAGACATCGGATGACCTCTTTGTCATCACAGGCTCACTTTACTTTATCTCAGAAGTGAGAAACTATCTTTTGAAGACTAAAAAAACAGATTAGGAATTTACTCCTAACCTGATTTTTTGTGGCTAAATAGTCTATCTCATCGTCACAAACTCTTCAGCTCACGCTGGGTGAATGGCTCACTTCGTTAACAAACGAAGTGAGGTTAAAGGACACAGTCCTTTAATACTTTCAATTGAAGCCATTCGCACAACTCATAAAATATAATGTTACCCTTGTAGTCTGTTATCAAGTGATAAATTTATCGCATCGTCACAAACTCTTCAGCTCCTGTTGGGTGAATGGCAACCGTATTATCAAAATCTTCCTTAGTTGCTCCCATCTTGATGGCAACGGCAAAACCTTGAATCATCTCATCAACACCGTAACCAATACCGTGAAGTCCGATAATTTTTTCATCTGCTCCAAGCGTCACTAATTTCATCTTGCTTGGCTGACGGTGGTCTCCAAGAGCTGTGTACATTGGTGTGAAACTTGAACGATAAACCTTGATTTGGTCTTGACCAAATTGCTCAATAGCAGCTTCTTCTGACAAACCGACTGATCCGATAGCTGGGTGGCTAAAGATGACAGTCGCTACATCTTTGTAATCCATTTTGGCATTTGGTTTATTATTGAACAAACGCTCTGCTAATTGGCGACCTGTCTTGACCGCAACTGGTGTCAACTCAACCTTACCATTGACATCACCGATAGCATAAACACCCTCAACGTTGGTATTTTCAAACTCATCTGTTGCAATGAAACCACGACTATTTAGCTCAACGCCAGTATTTTCAAGCCCATAGCCAGTGATGTTTGGACGGCGACCGATTGCCCAGATAAGGGTATCAACCGTATGTTCCTCACCGTTTTCAAGCACAAGCGTCAAGCTACCATCTGCATTTTTAAGCACTTCTTTTGGTACCGAATGGGTATGAAGTTGAGGACCGTGGGCTTCCATCTCTTCTACAAGTGTTGTGATGATTTCTTTGTCAAAATTGCGGAGCGGACGATCTTGGCGAACAAAGAGATGCGTCTCTGAGCCAAGAGCATGAAGAACACCAGCCACTTCAACGGCAATGTAACCACCACCAACAACAGCCGTGCGTTTTGGAAGAGCATCCAATTCAAAGAAGCCATCAGAAGTGATACCGTACTCAGCACCAGGAATTTCTGGGTAAAGGGCGTGACCTCCAGTCGCAATCAAAATATGTGGAGCAGTGTAACGCTCACCAGCCACTTCAACCGTATGGGCATCTACAAACGTCGCATACTCATAGACACGCTCAACGCCATTGCTATCAAAGCCTCGTTCGTAAGAACCGTGAATACGCTCAATATAAGCCTGACGATTAGCCTTCAAAGTCTCAAAATTAAAAGCTTTCTGTTCCACATCAAAGCCATAGTCAGCTGCATAGTTATTGATGGTCTCAGCAACCTGAGCCCCATACCACATGACCTTTTTAGGAACACAACCAACATTGACACAAGTTCCACCGACTGCCTTTCCTTCAAACAAAATGACTTTTGCTCCGTGCATGGCAGCTCGGTTAGCCGAAGCAATCCCACCTGAACCACCACCAATAACAATATAATCGTATTCTTTAACCATTCGAACTCCTTTAATCTTAATTGAATACCATTACTCTAGCATAATTTTAGTATCTGCTCAAGAATCTGCTACGTTTTTTGTACCAATCGGTACAAAAATGTATTGACAGCAATCATTAGCTTTTATAATGCTTCATTAGCTTGTCTTTAAAACTAACAACAAAGCGCTTACTAGATCTGTTATTTTCTATAAGATTCAAGAAAGATTGAAAACCTAAAGCACTCAACAAGAAAATTTGAGGAGAGAATTGAATCAGGTAACGTGTCTTCCCTCCTTCAAATATCATCAAGAACAGGAGCCCCCCCAAGAGAGAAAGTATCAAGAAATGTTCTTTCATGCCAAATGTAGTTGGAAAAAGACTAAACAGTACAAGTCCTAAAATAAGGAACAACCAAGTCATCTGCAAATAGTCCCTTGAAAATTGAAACTCTTCTTGATCGGTATAAATTAAATGGTTTCTTACCCAAACAGCTAACGGAATATCCTTAAACCTCTTATACAGCGGATTCTGATAAAAAGCTCCCTCAAGACTAGCATCCTTATAGGTCCAGCCCAAAGTCCCATCTTGTAGCGTTAAACGTCCTTTCAAAAGCAAATGATCAGTAAAAGTTGAGCTATTGTAAGCTGCCAAGCGACGTTTGATATCTTTTAGGACAACACTCTTGTCATAACGACCATCATAAGAGCCGTCCATTTTTGGTGTCACAAAACCTGCCAAACCTGCTTGAAAATCTGCCTGATCCGTACCTGTCGAAGTTAATCCCAAATCAATAAAGCTTAACAAGGTTTTACTTTGACCAGATTGAATAGCTACTTCCTTTTGGTGTGACTGTGTGTACTGTAAGCTGACTACTAATAAGGAAAAACCAATACCGAAACCTACTATTACCTGGCCTAACAATTTAAATTTACCATAAACTAGTAATATCAAAAAGAAGGCAATAATCAAAACCAGCAAAGGAGGTCTGATATAAAAAGCAAGACCTGATAAAATTCCCAATAAAAGCGATTGAGACAAAATCACATCAATCCTGCTCTTTTTCTTTAGCAATAAAGACAAGGTAAGTAGCAACTGCCACATAATAAGTGGCAAAGCCATGATATCCGTGTACATGGCTAAAAACTGTGGTGTTGCCGCTAAAAGGACAAGGTAACTATAATAGGAGAGCACCGCAGTCCTTTGATTAAAGAAGCGTTTTTCTACCAAATAAAGACCAATAGCCGCACTATCTACAAATAGCATGTTAATAGCCTGCAAAACCCAAATAGCCTTTGCTCCAAACAAATGGTAAAAGGAACGCTCGTATAAAAACAAGGCTAAATTATTTGTATTTTCAGTCAGATATTGCGAAATCACAGCCTTATTTACCAAGTTCATAGCACCGTTAAATACCATGGCCGCATCCGATCGAATCATCAAATCTGTTGATAACAATAGGACAAGCTGCAATAAGACTGTTACGACAAATGCAACAGGCATCAAGCGAATAAACCAGACTCTCAACCTACTAAATAACACCCAGATGGCCACGGATACAAACACTAATACCATAAAGGGTACCACTAGCCCTGTCTTAAAAGTAGCTGCCGAGTAAAACCAAAATCCAGTCACAAAAACGAATACAATTGCTAACACAAGATTAAAAAACTTTAGAAACACAATATCTCCCTTCATTCTATCTTATCCTACACTTCTCAAGCCACACATAACCCCATAGAAAAGAAACTTCGATTTAAAAAGCACCCTAGCCTTAGGTCCTTCCTAAGCACTAAGATGCTAAATAACTCTATCACAAGGATTCTTTAGGCTCTTTAAACAAGTTGATCAATTCGCTATAGATTTCAGCTACTGCTATCAACAAAACAAAGAAAAGAGTAAAGATAAGCGGTGTGTAAGTTCTCTCCTCAGACACATAGATTGTTGGTGAGAAGGAAATTAACATTCTAGAGGCATATCCTGCTGCAACCATTGCAAAAACAAAATAAGATGATTTGCTATCAAAGATTCTAAAAATGATAATTCCTAGCGCCAACAAAATAACAAGGAAAAATAGGGTCGGTGTTAACCAGTCTTGTTTTGCCAAATTATAAACTAAACCTTGATAAATATCCTTGACCGTAATGGACTTTATAATTCCTGATAACCAGTCAATAGATTTTAATCTGGTCAGAACCAACAAAGCTGAAATAGCTAGACTCATAGCCGTTGATAACCAATCTTTTTTCAAAAAGGCTAACCAAACCAAGGCTGCTAATAAAAGGAAAACAATGGAAAACGTAAGGTTCATAAAAAGAACCCGATTGGTTTCAACAAACCCTTGATAGATTTTTTCAACGAGTGTTAGATCCGCAAAATGTCGATACCAGCTAGTGATTTCTTCCTTAGATCTGATGTCACTCCCTGGAGACAACAAGGCGGATAGGATACCTAACAAACCAAAGCCAAAGGCAGAAAGATGGAAATAATTCCATGACACCTTGGTGAATCCTTTAGCTTGAACAACTTCCTTCGCCAACAACATGAAAAATAAGACGAAGGTGATAATAGCAAATTGTTCTTGCATACAGGTGAAAATCCAAAAAGGAATCGATGCTAGGAACCACTTGTGATTTTGCTTAGACGTCATATACCATGCCGTCATAAAGGTAAAGGTTGGAAATAAATAATTGGTCACCGTCGCAATCAGACCAGCACTCGTATAGGTATCTGGGAAAAAGGTTGCTAGATACAAGATTGGTAGAAGAATTTCTAAACAAAGTTTTCCCTTAAAGAAAAACTGTTGAGCCATTTTTAGAAAGGCAAACGTTCCGAGGAAAAGCACTATCTGAAATAAAATGGTATGAATCGAAAAATACATCGTAGCAGACTCTATCAAAAGACGACTACTCCAAGTCATGTAGCGATCAATGGCAAATCCGAAGTAATTGTAATGCGTGTGCATTGCACGTTCTGCAAACCAAATTTGGTCACCGTTACGCTTGATATAGGTGGTTGATTCAATCAAAAAAATCAAACTAGCTGCAAGATAATAAGCGTTTAAAGCTATTTTCTTGAAATTAATCATTTGCTCACAACCTCCTCTTTTGCCGCAAAATACTTGGTCAACTGATTTTCAATAATGGATTGTTGACTCTCTGTCAATGATGTTATCGCTGCTCCGTCAGTGGATAGCAAATTGGAATTATCATGAAAAACAGTATCATAATTATTATTATTTTCTTTCGGCATAAAGAGGCTCACACCTAAGAAATAATTACTTGCTGAAATATCTAAGTAATCAAAGATAGTCGGTGCCATATCTAACGAATTGCGTCCTTGCACATCAACGGTTTGTGGTGTTATTCCTTTGTAGTAGATAAAGAGTGGTATCTTATCGACATCTCCATTGTCACGCTGATAATTAGGAAAGGCTTCTGAATAATCATTGTCCATATAAGTTGAATGGTCTGTCGTGAAGACAATCATGGTATTATCAGCCAAGGAACTGCTGTTGAATTTCTTCATAAATTCATTGAATTGGTAATCAAAATTATAGAATTTGTTTAGGAAAGGTGTCTTTCCATCACCATATTTCTTATCACTGGAATCAAGGGACATGTGCGTTCCAAAGGTATACATAGTGGTAAAGAATGGTTGACCGCTAGCATTTTGTTCGCTAATAGTGCTGTACAATTTTTCAAATGCTTCTTTGTCAGACAAGGTATTCTCTGAACCACTTGTTTTTGAAGAATCTGAAATGACATTATTGTAACCTAAATTTTCCAAATAGGATGTAAATTGGGTATTTTCAGGTTCTGTGTTGATAAATGACGTCTGATAACCTTGATTTGCAAACACGCTTTGCATTGATACCAAATTATTTTTATCATAATTTTCTAATTGATAACCTGAAAAGAGCTGCCCAATCAAGCCACGGTAGGTTGCAAAAGTATGATTGTAATAATTTTTAAATTGCAAAGATTGATCTTGCAACTTAGCCACGTTGGGCATGATTTTCTGACGGTCGTCAATAATATTCTGAGACAAGCCTTCGACAAAAATCAAAATGACGTTAGGTTTCTCTTTGAGACTGTCTGGTTTAGCTACTGCATCCTGAATCCCTGATTGGTAAAAAGTTTTCGCAACATTATCTTGATCAGCAATTTTGTTACGGAGCTGACGGTTATCAGCATACTGCTGAAAAATATCAAAAACACCAAAAGCCGCTGAGTAACCATTACCAACAAAAAGAGTAAAAATAAGATCACAAATAACAACTACTGACAGCATCTTTGCATGCTCAAATGGAAATTCTAGTTCCATAATAGGCAGGAAAGTTACCGCTAACATCAATAGGATACCAAAGAGATAGAGAGGCATCTTCCCACTCAGAGCACCTAAAGAATCCACATTCGTTAGCATTACCAAGGAAACGAAGGAGCCTCCAAAATAAAGGACAAAAAACTGTATATTGAAAACTAACAGTGCTAAACAGTTGAAGACGTAAGCCCATAACTCATGTCTGGTAAAAATAATATTAGTGATAATAATGATGCTAGCTAATTCAAAGAGCCCCACTAAAAAGTATGAAAATTGCCCCATTGAAATAGCTGCAAGAACAATGAGAATAAAAGGAAAAAGGTACTTGAGCCCTAGCATGATCTCAGGAGCATAGTCTTTAACCCACTCATAATAATGGTTCCACTTGTTATGTTTTAAATGACGATTCATGACTTAATTTTCTCTAAAGAACGTTTCACAATATACTTAATAGCCCTAGCTGGACCGATTACAATATATTTAAGCGCCCCTTTGATCCCTCCTAAATGATTAAAATCGACAAAGGTATGTGGAGCTGAATCTCCACGCTCATTGAGCAATTTATTGTCGATAAATGGTGTCAAAGCAATTGGATTTTGTGAAATTCGGAAGTCATAGTGCCTATCCCAAGCAATGTAAACCAACAAACGCTCGATTGCATGTAGAATCGAGTTTTGTGGCAATGGCTCTGCTGGTACCTCTTCTTCTGACAGGTTAAGTTCAAAGAGAGGGGCTAAGGCATCGTATTTAAACCAAACATATGTTCCATAGCTCATGACAAAGGTATGAAGGTGACCAAAATCAATCGGTTTTGTCATCTTCATCTTTTCCCAAAGGTCGTTCATTTCAGGAGCGATTTCATGTTCATTCCATGCATCAACAATCTTATTATAGCGGAAAAAAGTTGGAATATCAGCAATCACTAACCCTAAGTTTTCTTGCTTTTCCATCGACGTCAGGATAGTATCTGCTGGATTGATCAACATCTCAATCAGCTCCTTACGCCAGGACTCACCTGCCCAAAAATCAGCTTCTTTAGATTTCTTGGTGTGGAAATGGCCCACGTAGTCGTACTCTAATAAGTAATCCTTCAGTTTCAACATTGGGAGGACATCACGACCAACATTTCCTGTTACAAAAACTCGTGACGTTAACTGATTTTCAATCAGTATCCCTTCAATATCAGCTTGTTTTTCAAGACTATCTGTTGTGATAAAAAGGTCATACTTGAAGTGAAAACTCTTATGAAAGGCATCTAGAAAATCTTGAAGCAAGTCGACATAAAACACATGCAAATGAACTGCTACTTTCCCATCAATCTCTGATGTGAGTACTGTCTTATCAAGATATTTTCGTCCCAAAAGGTACTTAAAATCAGGATAGTTAATATCCGACATATGACTAACAATAAGATCAACTGGGTAAGAAGAGATGCTTTCAATATGATTCAACAGGTAAGGTGTGATGTGCTGATTAGCATCAATCGTCTTAACTTTGATAAATGGTACTCGATGATCCAAGATGGCTGTCGGATGATAGTAAGAAAAGTCAGCATGGAGTAAATGACTAGCATCCTCCTTAGTCGTATCAAACACAGCTTTATAGTGGTAGCCCGCATCTAACAAAGTTGTTGTCACCTGTGTCTCATAATGGTTAATGACATCTTGAACATTATCAAAGTCTTTGATATTGAGCCAGAAGGTTTTAAATGCTTGACTCGTCAATGCTGTCGCTTTAAAGGACATAAAATAGGATTGAAGATGTTCTCTAAAGCCCTGTGTTTGTCTCGATTTTGACGTTTCTCGGTTATTGGTCATTCCCCAAAAATCAACCTTTTTATCAGACTCAAAACGGTGATAAAGAGGTGCTAAATCCCATAGAGGACCAAAACAAGTATCGTTCATCACTGTTACAGAATCATAGCTAACCACTTGATCAAAACCAATATGAATCATTCCGTCACGCCAAGCAGCAAAGTCAAATCCTTTATTTTCACGTTGAATAAAGTCATCCATGAGACCTTTATCTCGAAGAAGCCCTTGATCTTCTGCTGACAGTAAGCTATTTGAAATGAAAACAATCTTACTAAATAACGGTCGCATCTCTTCTAGCTGATATAAAACATGCTGACTGATTCGATTGTATTTATTAAAATGTACATATAAAAGCAAACGCTTCATTATTTTCTCCTAAAGAAATTTATTAGTTTAGTTGGAATTGTCCATCGTCTTGAGTGTGTAACTGAATTATAGCGAACAACCATTTCTTCAAGTTGTTGTTTATAGGCTTGACTTTCTTGTTCAAAATGCTGGGCCTGTCTCATTAACTGACTGTGTTCACGATATAGAGTCTCATAGTCACTGAGTTGAGCAGTTAATTGAGCAACAAAATTATCTTGACTAGTGACGTCTGTGACATCGTACAACTCATAATCCAAAACAAATCGTTTGGATTTAAATGACGCAATATCAAAATACAATTGAGGGTCGTGATGCCCAAAGTAATACTGGTCACCGATAATAACCCCTGATGTGTGTTTGGGTAGAATCTGAGTCTGATAGTCCACGTTAATCAAGCGTAAGCTTTTGAAATAACTGGGAAGCTCTGTCATATCAATACGCACTAAATCTACTTGTTCAGGGAGCTCTATTTCTAGAGAACCTTTGGTTTGAACAGGGAAATGACGAGCATCCTCTTCTGAAAAATTTCCTTTCTCATCTGCAATATAAACCGTGATGAATTGCCCAGTCAGATAAGCGTTTGGTAAATGTGAGAGGGCTAAGCGTTTTTCAAATTCATTATGTTGAGGTAAGAGTTTTTCCAAGACCTTAGCAAAATCAGTATTAGGATACTTTTTAAGATAGGCTAACTGAGTATCCCTCAAGCGATCAAAACGATTTTCCAAACGAGCTACATTGAGTGTTCTTGAGTCTGACTCTGGATCCATACGATAAACAGTCGTCGAATCTGGTAAAAAGCTAAGCTGCGTTCTCTTGAACAACTCTAATTGAAGATCAAAAGTATCGTCAATAGCATCTAGAGAAATCGACTCATTGACTTCTAGCATGAGCTCTCTTTCAACTAGCCAAGTTGATGCCATGGTCATTCCTTTTAGGGCCAGCATTTCTTCATAGCTTGTAATCAGCGGAAGAACCTTGTTCTCAAAGGCTTTAGCCTGAGTGACCTGTCCGGTAGAAGTGACCATATCAAATTCCGTGTTAGACCATTTTGACTCGGAATTTTTCTCTAAAAGAGCCACTTGCTTCTCTAGTTTTTTAGGGTCAATCCAGTAGTCATCACCATCACAACGTGCGATGTAATCCCCTGTTGCTTCTTTACAAATCGCCACCCAAGTTTTTGTAATCCCTTGATTTTCACGATTGAAAAAAGCTCGGATTTTATCAGGGTAGCGTTCAGCATAATCTCTTATAATATCTGGCGATTGGTCGGACGACGCATCATCAACAATAATAATCTCAACTTCAAAATGCGTTTCTTGTGCTAAAAAACTATCGATTGCATCTGCAATCCAGTCTCCCTTATTATAGTTGGTACAAATAATTGATACTGTCATCCTCATTCCCTCTTTGTTTCTCTAGCTAAACTCCCAGCTTCCATTTCGCTGGTACAAACCGCTGGCAGAATCAAGTGCAGACTTATCAGAAGCAGCAATGTCATCACGACTAACTAAAATAATCGGTGTCTTAGCTGCATCTGAGAAAGCCAACATTTGTCCAGCTTCGTCACGAACTGTTACTTCCAATTTCAACTTAATATCATTTAAATGTGCGATATCACACTCGTAAACAACTTCTTTGCGTCCTTTGCCTTGACTTGGATAATCCATTGAGTTGTCATTGTAAACCCAGATATTACGATCAATATCAGTCAAAGATAAGGCGACATAAGTCTTAATGTCTTCTAAGACATCATAGGTTAGGCGGAAACGAATCTTCTCTTTTGGTGTCGTACGATTTGGTGACAAGAGTTCAACGTTGAGATTTTCAGCATAAATAACCGCTTCTTTAACCTCTTCTTCTGAAGATTCCTGTACCTCTTCTTTGCTGTCAGAGACTTGCTCAGTATTATCAAAACTATACTGGTTAGCTACATTGAAAGGTTCTCCGTAGGCTTTTACATAACCATTTTCAATAAGGACAGCTCGGTTACAATACTTCTTAACGGCACCCATATCGTGGGTAACCAAAATCGTTGTCTTCCCTGATTCTTTACGTTCCATAAAGTAATCGTTACACTTACGTTGAAAGGCCTCATCACCAACAGCCAAGACCTCATCTAGAATAAGGACATCACCTTGAGCCTTAATGGCAACTGAGAAAGCAAGACGCACCTGCATCCCACTTGAATAGTTCTTGAGTTTTTGATTCATAAACTCTTCAAGCTCTGCAAATTCAACGATATCATCATACATACCGTCGATTTCTTCAGTTGTAAACCCAAGCATAGCACCGTTCATGTAAACATTCTCACGACCAGTCAATTCGGGGTTGAAACCTACGCCTAACTCGATAAAGGAAACCAGTTTACCATCGATAGTCACTGCACCTTGTTCAGGAACATAAATCTGTGAAATGATTTTCAACAAGGTTGATTTCCCAGAACCATTACGCCCAACAATTCCAAAGAAGTCTCCTTTATAAACATCAAAGGAAATATCTTTCAGAACATGTTGTTCTTTATATCCCTTGATCCCTTTAAAGCGATTAACCATGGCTGTACGCAAACTGTTAGTTGCCTCCGTAGGTAAACGGAAAAACTTACTGACATGGTCTACTTTTACTGCAATCTGTTTTTCTGTCATTAGATAATCTCCGCAAATCTCTTAGCACTACGATTAAAAATAGCAAGCCCAATTCCTAAAATAAGAAAAGGTAACACGTAAGGAATAGCAATATACCAAACGTGAGTTGACATTTTCCAAACAGGTGTATTAGCTGGATCAATCAAAATATAACGTAAATCTTGAATGATTTGAGCTAAAGGATTAAGCATCATCACTTTCGCTGCTAATAAACTTTTTTCTGATACAAAACTAATCGGGTAAATAATGGGTGTGGCATACATCCCTGCCTGCATAAAGACTTCCCAGATTTGGTTCATATCACGAAACTTAACAAAGAGTGTTGCTAAAATCAAGGCTACACCAAATGCCAAAACAAAAAGTTCAAAGAAAAGCGGTAAGGCAAAAATCGCTTGCCATGAGCTCACTGCACCATTGATCACTGAGAATAAAAGAACAACAAGAAGGTTAATCCCAAAGTTAATCATGGCTCCGCAAATAGCTGATAGAACAATGATATGTTTTGAAAAGCTCAATTTACGCAACAAGTCGCCTCGAGTAACAATGGAAACCATCCCCATAGATGTCGCCTCAGAAAAGAAAGACCAGACAACATTGGCAAGTAAGAGAGCTACTGGAAAGTGCGGAACATCTCCTCCTAAACGTAGAAAACGAATGAAAACCACATACATAATGGCAAACATCATCATCGGTTTAAGAATTGACCACAGATAGCCAATCACACTCCCTTGATAACGCAGTTTAAAATCGGTTTTAATCAATTCTTTTAACAAAATACGATTTTTTTTGCTAAATAAATCCATTTTTATTTTCTCCTATAACCAAATTTGGTAATGATTAAGGTCTTAAAAACCAGCGTATGGAAGGCGCGATTTTTTCTTAGACCGTATTTGTTTAACATTGCAAGACGCTTGAGCAGAGGCTGATCCATAATCATCACAAAAGCTTCAACCAGCTCACGATGCTCACTTGGTAGTTCCAAGCTTAATAAAGCACTCGCTTGTTGCTGACTTGATTGAATAAGCCACCAATACTTGGCAATCAATTTATGGGGAGCCAGCCAGTTTTTCATCCGTTTTGACCAGGTTCTTGCTCCCAAAACATTAGCATCATGTTGACGATACAACTCTGTCGGTTCATCGATATAGATCAATTTCCCCATAGCTGCAGCGATCAAGGCTAAATACCAGTCGTGCATCAATAAACCTTCATAAGAAGTCCATTGTTCTGCAAGACTGTGATTGATTAGCGCAGTACCTCCAGTGACCGTATTCTCAGTGATTTCCTCAACTAGTTGTGTGTTAGCATGATGTGATTGGGTGCGAACCATACTTTCGTTGATTACAGTCAAATCCTGATCAACTACAGTCAAATCTGTATAAACCAACAAAGGTTGGTCCTGCCTTTCCCTCTGAATACGATCAAGGCAAAGTTCTAGTTTATGCTCCAACCAAATATCATCCTGGTCAGAAAAAAAGTAAAAATCTGCTGATTGGTATTTTAAAAGAGTAAAGAAATTTTTGATGACCCCATAGTTTTCACGATTCGTCGCATTAATGAAATGAATACGCTCATCCTCAGCTACAAAAGAATGAATTATCTCTGGGGTCTTATCTACAGAACCATCATCTCGAATATACAATTGCCAACCTGTAAAGGTCTGCGCCTGAATACTCTTAATCTGTTCTGCTAAAAACTGCTCTCCATTATAGGTGGACAGAAGAATGTTAACTTTCATTCAAAAATAATTCCTCATATTCTGCTACAATTTTTTGCCAAGTATAATTGGCTGTCATATGCTGATGGGCTTCTTGTCCTAACTGACTAAAATCCGATTCTTGATCTTTTTGATCTAGAAGTTTAGCAAGTGAGCCCTCTTTTTTCGTCCAATAAAGGGCTGTTTTCTGAGCCACCTGCTGATTAAAATCAACTCCAAGAACCAGGTTAAGATCTGTGTGTGCTAGGGCTTCTAGTAAGCCAGGATTGGTCCCTCCCACTTCATGACCGTGAATATAAGCAAAAGCTTCTTGTCTAATGTAGGTTAGCAAGTCCCTATCGTAAACAGTTCCCACAAACTTAATTCTTGGATCAGACTCAAAACCCGTTGCTTCTTTCAAACTATCAAAATAAGCATTACCTTCGTGATTACAAATAATAATTAAGTCTCGCTTCGTTTTTGACGCCATGAACTCTTTAATAACTGTTTCATAGTTATTCTCAGGAACAAAACGTCCTACAAGAAGGTAATAGCCTTTTTCAAGGCTCTGACAGTTATCAAAAAACGCACGTACACGCTCATCTTGTGATGATAAACTAGAGGCACTGAGGTCTGTTCCGTAGGCGATAAATGTCGTCTTAGACCAAGGGTAAGTTTCTCTGATATAGTTTTCAATCCCGATATTATCCGAAATCACCAAATCAGCTGTTTTAGTCATCATCTTTTCAGCATATTTCAAATAAGCTTGGACTGGGCGAGACCACTTACTGCGTTTCCATTCTAAGCCATCTGGATTGATGTAGAATTTTCCACCAAGATGCTTGATTTTACGCGCAAAAGGTCCCATGAAAGCGCCAATAGTATTTCCTAAAATATAAAAAATAGGTTTTTCAATGTTTTCAGCTTCAATGTAAGAAAAAGCTAGCCTTAATGCCTGCATATCATAAGCAATGACACGCGCCGGTCCCAAGGAGAGAGCCTTGACATTGAAGCAATCAACGCCTTTGTAGGAGAAGTGTGTTCCGTGCTCTGTGTCACTCAAGCAAGCAACATGGTACTGAATCTCACGAGAGGATTGATTGCTGACTAGTTCTTCTACAAAAGTCTCAAATCCTCCATACTTAGCAGGAAGCCCTCGACTTCCGATAATAAATACATGACGCACGGTCTACACCCCATTCTAAACATACAATCACTATTTATTATAACATATTTCTAACTATAATGGGCAAAATAAAAGGGCTCTATAATTTCTGTAGTGGGTAAATCTCATTCAGATATTGTAGGGCTTTTTGACGGTATGCAAAAAGTCCCACATGACTTATAATGAAA